>NZ_VIGC02000034.1 GCF_006569185.2 Litorilinea aerophila
CAAAAGGTCGTGGTCAAGAGCCAAAACGCTGCCAAAGCGGCCTGATCTTGGCTCGATTGCTCAATTGTAAAGGTGCTGTCTCAACTCAACACTCGTTGAGGCACTTGCTCATTGTCAAAAGTCGAATCGATGGCCTGCTGCACATATTTCATCTCGTTGCCGGTCAGGCTCGGCTCACAGACCGGGATGATGGACCGACGGGTGGGTTCTTCGAAGGAGGGGATGGCCCGATAGCGGACCTTCACTTCCGGGTCGGCGGCCGGGATGATCTCCGCCAGGTCACCCATTTCCTCCAGGGACAGTTCGGCCGGTTGTAGCATGATTCCCCGTTCCTGCTGTTACACGTTTTTATGCCTGTTTGCAATTTTGTGCCTGTTGGCAATTCTGCGAAGACGCCACACAGTGGCCACGTACTTGCGCCCTTTGACCAGATAATCCCACAGGTTGGCGCCCGTCTTGCTGGCGCCGGCCGTCCGTGGCACACAGATGTACGGTACTTCCACCACCTGAAAGCCCGCCTGGACGGCCCGGGCCAACAGATCAATGCAATATTCGCCGTAGTCGCCCTGTAGCCGGATGGCCCGCAACACCTGGGACCGGGCGGCAATGAAGCCGCTGGTGTAATCGTGGACCTGGTTGCCCAGCATCAGGATCGCGAAGTGGTTGATGAGCCAGCTCAACGTGCGCGCCATAACGCCGTGGGCCACGTCCGCACCACCCGGAATCCAACGGGAGCCCACGGCCACATCCGCGCCCCCCTGGACGATGGCCTGGACCAGTCGGGCCACATCCTGGGGCGGCATGGAAAGGTCGCAATCCATCCAGGTGACGATGTCTGCGCCATAGCGCTCCAGGGCCAGATCGATGCCCCGCTGGATGGCCGAGGTCAGCCCCTTTTCGTCTGTCCGGCGCTCCAGGACCACCCGTAACCGGCCGTCCTGGTTGTACTGGGCAGCCAGCTCCTCCACCACCTGGCTGGTGCCATCCGGCGAGTCGTCGTCCACCACCAGGACCATGTGGCGGCCGGCCGCGTGCTCCAGGATGCCCCGAATCAGGGGGACAATGTTGTCCCGCTCGTTGTACGTGGGCAAGACCGTACATACCAACGGATCGCCTTGCATCGTCAACCACACCCCTCTCGCCGGTGCGCAGGTCGCTTGCGGGCCAGCGCATAGAGGCTGAGCCCGATGGGCAGATTTCGCCGCGCCAGCCAGGCGGCCTCTCGAGTCAACGCTCCGGCCATGGCCCGCTGGAGTCTGGCCGACTGGTACCAGTCCGCCCGAAAGGGAAGTATACCCCATCGCTGGAGCAGGCGCAGGACAGCCACCGGCACAAACCACAGAAAATTGGCATAGGTCAGCCGGATGACCTCCAGCCCCGCGTCTTCCAACGCCTGGCGCACGGTTGTGGCCGAGTAGCGGGCCCCTGTGTTGAAGGCCACATCGTGGGCGCTGTAGAGCCAGGGATGGGCACTCACCCGCATGACCAGCATACCCCCAACCTGCAGGATGCGCCAACTTTCCCGGATGCCGGTTACGAAATCCACCCCCCGCTGGTCAAAGGCATCCAACGCCAGGACCAGGGCAAAGTGTTGGGCCGGGAAAGGCAGGCGCTGAAGATCGCCCTGGACCAGGGCGGAGTCGCCTGTGGAAAGTCCCCGGCGAGCCTGGCGCAAGGCCAACTCCCATAGATCCAGCCCGTACACGGGCCGGTCTGGAAAGGTCGCCGCCAGCTCGGCCAGCATGGCCCCGCCGCCGCAGCCCAACTCCAACAGGGGGCCAGGCGGCAATGCCAGGTCGGCCAACAGCGCCCGGGTCACCGCCCGCATGCCGCTGCTCCAGCCGGGCTGCCTTTCCCGCTCGTAGAGCGACGCCAGCATGGCGCCCACCTGGGGGGTCACTCGGCGCTGCCCTCCACAGACACTGTCCCCAGGAAGGCCCCCGCCCCTTCCGCCGGCAAACGGTCACCCGTCGGCCGGTAGAGGCCGATGCGCAGGCCGTAATCACCGGCGGGCAGATCCGCCGGCAGGGGGATCTGGTACTCGTCCAGGATGCGCCAGCCACGCTGCCAGCGGACCGTGGGCAGGCTGCCCGCCCCCGGTCGACTGTCGTGGCCGGCCACCACTGTGCCATCGGCCAGGTTGACCACGTGGGTGAAGACCGTCCAGTCCTGGGTCGGCTCATCCTGCACCTGCCAGTGGAGCTGGAGGTAGAGGATCCCGCCAGCCTGGGGCAGCTCCGGCAGCACGTCGTAGCCCACAAGGGCAATGCCGTCACCCAGCTCTTGGACCAGGGGCTGTCGGGGCAGGCGGGCCGGGCGGACATCCACCGGCCGCCGATAGAACCGGGCGTAGGGCTGGCCGGTCGTGTCCAGGATTTCGGCCTCAACCTGGGCGGTGGGGAAGACCTCCGGCAGAAGCAGGGGCGTGCGGAAGTCTTCGGGCAGGATGACCACGTAGCGCTCTGCCTGGGGATTCGGCGCCAGGCGCAGGGGGAAGATGTGGCGGCCGTCGAAGGAGATAGGCCGGGGCGCTTCCTCCCCCGCGCCCACCTGCCAGGCGAAGGCCAGGGTGGGGTGCTCCTGGCCGCGCGGCGAGATGTAGAGGGGGGCATCCGGCGGCAGCGCCGCCATACGCTGGCCTACTTCCCACAACCCCTGGTCGAAGGCGTAGAAGAGATCCGGCAGGCTGGCCCAGCGGACGAAGTAGTTGTAGGCCGAGGTGACGCCGCCGGCGAGCAGCAGTGCTGCCACCGTCAGGCTGGCCAGGCGCTGCCGCCATCGCCCTTCTTGCCAGCGGCTCCCCCACTGCCAGATGGCATCCAGGCCCACGGCGCAGAGCAGGGCCGCAGGCGCCGACGCGCCCAGCACCCGGTGGAAGTGGGGCGCGTACTCGGTGATGACGCCCGGTAGCAGCAGCCCCACCAGCCCCAGCAGCGGCACGGCGAAGGCCGGCTGCCGAATACGGACCAGGCTGAGCAGGAGCCCCAGGTAGAAAGGCGCGGCCAGCCAGAGGTTGAGGGCCGGCGCGCCCGGCAGGTTGCGCCGGGGATCCAGGTCTCCAGGCTGGCCGAAGGGGCCGAACATCCGGGCTGTGGCCCACAGGTTGTGGGGCAGGGTGTTGTCCCCCGCGCCCGGCGCACTGCCGCCGGTGGCGCCCACGATGGCCACCTGGGTGGGCCGCAGGAGCAGGAGCTCTGGATTTTGCCAGAAGAACCAGCCCAGGGGCGCCACCAGCAGGGCCGCGGTCAACGCGGCCACGGCCACGCCGGGTATCCGATGAACCGGGGCGGGACGGCCAGCCGCCAGCCAGAGGTGCGCCACCGTTAGGGCGGTGAGGAAAGGGATGATCCAGGCACCCTGGTAGGCGTACATGCCCGCGGCCAGGGCGATGCCGCAGCCGACGAAAGCCCACCACCGGCCGGTGCGCCAGCCGTGCAGCAGCAGCGCTGTGGCGCCGGCCCAGATCAGGGGCACCAGGATGGGCTCGATGCCCATGCGGCTGAAGTGGATGTGCCAGCGCATCATTGCCAGCACCGCGGCCGCGCCCAGGGGAAAAAAGCCGGACAGCTTGCCCTGCACGCCATCCGTGCGGCGCAACTCCGCGGCCAGGGCATAGAGGACACCCACCCCCAGTACCCCAAAGACGGCCGCCGTCACCCGCATGGCCGTGGGGCCCGCCTCGCCGCCGACCAGGCGAGCCAGGGCAAAGGTCAGCGCGTTGGCGTAGGCGTTCAGGGGGGGAACGCCGAAGTTGCCGGTCAGGAAGATGGGCCGGTAGCCGGGCTCGGTCAGGATTCGCCAGGCTTCCAGCCCTTCGAAGGATTCATCGAAGTGGAAGCCGGGCGGCAATCGGTCGATCCACCACAGCCGCAAAGCAGCGGCCATCCCGAGAATGGTGATGAGGCCCAGGCGACGCCACAACATGGGAAAATGGACGAAGGTTACAGAGCCATCATCGAACGGAGACGCCGCAGGCGGCGTCTCAGGGCGCGGACGGCCAGCAGCGCACAGAGCCGAACCCGTCGCTGGTGGCGGATGACCAGGGCGGCAGCCACCAGCAGCAAAGTCCACTTTATCAGCACCCACTCGGGCGGCAGGTGGGCGCTCCAGCTCCCCAACACGTTGGAGAGGATCAGGCCCAGGCCCCGGCCGGTCAACACGGCCACCAACAGGCGGCGCAGGGGGACCGTGGTCAGCCCGGCCACGTAGTAGACCAGGTCTGGCACGGGAAAGACGAAGAGAAGCCACCAGGTGATGGCCGAACGCATGCGCAGCTTCCGCTCCCAGTAGGTGAGCTGTTCCGGCGTGAAGAAGCGTTCCAGGAAAGGCCGGCCCAGCTTACGCCCGATGAGCATGGCCCCGCCGGCGCCCAGCAACAGGCCCAGCAGGCTGTAGAGGGAGCCCCAGAAGACGCCGAAGAGATAGCCGCCCATGACGGCCATGAACTGGCCCGGCACCGGCGCCAGCAGGATCTGGGCGGTGAAGACCAGGATGTAGATCAGGGGGGCCAGGGGGCCGAAGCTCCGGATCCAGAGCCGTAGTTCCTGGGCCTGGAGGAGCAGGGCGGTGAAGGGTGTATCCAGCAGCCAGACCAGCAGCAGGCCCACCCCCGCAGCCCCCAGGAGCATCCAGAGCTCCTGGCGTCGCGCCAGGGCCATCAACTGGGCGGAGCGTCGCGCAAATTTCCACGTCATAAACAGATCACCTGACACATCACCTGTCGGTGCGGGCCATTCCCCCAGGCTGAGCCGGCGTGCCTGGGCTCGATTCAACAGGATTCACACAGGACTAGCATCGTAGCACCGGTGATGGGATCCCGCCAAAAACGGTCGAGAGGTTAGGCGAGAATTTTGCCTGTGGTATAATTCCGCAGATTTTACAGCCACCCACGGCGGGCCGGAGACCCGCCCTACGTATCCGCCGCGTCCGATCTGCGCGGATGGCGCCAGTTTGCCGTAGGGGCGGCTTCCAGCCGCCCGATGGTGCCAGCCCCCGGCGGGCGAAGGGACAGCGACGGATGCGCAGCTACGAGCTGCGCCTACGACGTGGCACCCGCTCCCGTAGGGGCGGGCCTCCGTGCCCGCCCGCTGTTGCCAATCGCGTAAGGGTACCGGTTCCTGTAGGGGTGGCTTCCAGCCGCCCGATGGTGCCAGCCCCAGGCGGGCGAAGGGACAGCGACGGATGCGCAGCTACGAGCTGCGCCTACGACGTGGCACCCGCTCCCGTAGGGGTGGGCCTCCGTGCCCGCCCGCTGTTGCCAATCGCGTAAGGGTACTGCGACAGGGAAAACCTACGATGAATCCTCAGACTTATCTGCCTGAAGAGACCGTCGCTCGTCGCGGCATAGAGGCACTGATGTCTGCTCTAGGCCCTGTAGAAACGGCGCGTTTTTTGGCATTGTCTCGCTCCCGCCTGGATGACTATGTGGAATGGCATCGCCAATGGCAAGATGAGCTCGATGTGGCGACTTTTTTGGACGACGTGTTTGGAACTTCCAGGAACCCTGAGAAGTAGTGAAGACGGTTGCCCCCTATTCCAGGAAAGAGTGCGGCGCACTCTTTCCTGGGGACGCGGCATGAAGTAGTCGGCGCCACTGCAGTCGCTTCCGCAGGCCCAGCGTCAACGCCGCATATTTCACCTTTTCAGCCAAAAATACCCGAACCAGCTCCGCCTCGGTGGCGTCTCCGAAGAAGTGACGGCGGTAGTCGCCGCTGCCCATGAAACCGTGCTCGGTGCGCAGCAGGGTGGGCCGCAGCTTGTTCTTGGGCAGATGATTCTTCCCCGCCAGCACCTCTGCAAAGGGCTGGGGCATCCAACTCACCTGGGCCAGCCGTCCTTTCATGGCCGCCACGGCCGCGTCCACAGCCTTCTCATCGTCGGGATCGGTCTGTTCCATGACGGTATCGATCTCGTCGGCAATGGCGAAGAACTCCGGAAAGCCCCCCCCGGCCAGCCGCAGGCAGCGGAGCTCCGCGAAGTAGGCCTGCCGGTCGGGCGCGCGCAGCCGGGCGCTGGTCAGCTTGACCAGCTCGGTGTAGGCGCCCAGCAGCCAGAGCACCGCGTAGACCGACCAAAGTTTGTAGTTGCTGAAGGACTTGAACGAGTTGGCAATGAGCCGGTCGTTGGTTCGGATGTAGCCCAAGGTCAGGGTTTCCAGGGGTTGGAACCGACTGGCCGAGTAGTCTCCGTCCCGGTGGGCCTCCAGCAGCAGGTCCGCCAGCATGGCCACGCTCATCAGGGAGGTGTAGAGGCCCTTGGAAAAGAGGGGATCGATGAAGCCGGCGGCGTGGCCCAGCAGGCAGAAGCGATCGCCCACCACCTGCTTGGCGCTGTATTGGATCCGATCCGCCCGGGTCCAGGGACGAACGGCTTTGGCCCCCTGGAACTGGGCCTGGATGCTGGGGAAGCGGCTGATGAAGGTGCGAAATTCCTCTTCTGGGTTCAGCTCTGGCTGGGGCGGATAGATGCGCGGGTCCAGCATCAGCCCGACACTGCAGAGGGGATTGGTGGACCGGGGGTGGTTGTTGAAGGGGATGACCCAGAGCCATCCGCCCCGGAAGACGTGGTGCAGGGTGCCTTCGGAGACCCGGAAAGGGACCCCGTAGGCCCGGCGGGACGCGTGGACCTGGTGGAAACAGGGGACGTCGATCATGTGGGTGAAGAGGCCTCGGGAGTGGGTCTGCAGGTTGTGATCCCGCAGGTCGAGCTTTTGGGCCAGGACGGAACGATAGCCGCCCGCGTCCACCACGTAGTCTGCGGTGAAGGATCGCCCGCCGGCTATCACTTCCACCCGGTCCGGGTGGAGGCGGACATCCTCTACCCGGGTCTGCTGCAGCAGGGTGGCCCCGTAGGCCACGGCCACGCTGCTCAGGTAGTAGTCACAGTCCTGGCGGTAGAGGTGTAGCTCATGGCCGTGGGGCTGGCGGGGGATGACCGCCTGGAGGCTCTGGCGAGGATCCTGGGGCTGGCCGGGCACGTGGTAGAGGTAGCTGAAGTGGCGCTTCACCCCGTGGGTGGTGCCGATGTAGGGGAAATAGTGCTCCGAGCTGAAGTAGGCCAGCTCCGGCACGTGAAAGAACTCGGCCATGGCCCGCATGGTTTCCGACGTCTCCAGGATCATGGATTCGCCAATGGCAAAGCGGGGATGGCTGCCAGCCTCCAGGATGAGCACCCGGAGACCGTGGCGGGCCAGGATGGCCCCCAGGGACGAGCCGGCAATACCAGAGCCAATGATCACCACATGGTAGTGGTTCGTGTTTGTTTCCATCCGTCCTCCCCAAACTTAACCCATTATCTCTGGACTTCATGCCCCCAGATTTCACTGATGAACACAGATTTTAACATGGTTCATTGCCTCTCCATCCAGCCTTGCCAATTGGGCGAGTGAAGGGGACGGCGGCGAAGCGCAGCGACCAGCTGCGCCTACGACGGGGTGCCAGTTCACGTGGAGGCGGGCCCTCGGTCCGCCCGATGTCACTGTACCGGTTGGGGGGCGGGGGACGCCTCCTTCACGGGAGGCGGGGGCGGCTCAGGGGAGCGGTGATGGAGGTCAGGTCCAAGGGGGTCGTGGTTTCCAGGATGGCCGCCCCGGTGCGCAGGACGCCGCTGCTCAGCGCCTGGGCCCGCAGGCCACCCCGGCCCTGGAGCAGCCGCCGCGCCTCCGGCCCGATCATCTCGGCCATCCACCGGCACGGGGCACAGTGTTTGGTCCCCCGGAAGCGAATGCCCTGCAGGATAAACTCCTGGCCGATGAGCTGGTTGAGGGGAATGCCTTCTACCACCACGTTGCGCCGCAGGGTGGCCGCCGACCAGGGGCCCTGGCCCAGCTCCTCCTGCAGGAGCCGGTACACCTCCCAGGCGAAGAAGGTGACATGGCCATCGAAGTCCTCTCCTCGCCCATAGAAGCGGTCGCCCACCAGCCCCCGGCCCGCGTGAACCTGGACGGCCGATACCAGATGGGTAGGGTGCTCTCCTGGTGCGCCGGCCGGATGGCCGAAGTAATTGTGGCCGGGCGAAATCAGGATCAGGTGGATGGTGGCTGGGTATCTGTGGCTCATGGTCGACGGCAGGAAGAACCACGGGAGGGCGCCGACCGACGCGGCAGCCCTCCCGCTCGTTCAGGCATCCTTACGGGGATCCTCCACCAGCTCCAGGACATTGCCGTCCGGGTCGTAGAAGAAGGCGATGCGCACCTCCTTAAAATTTCGGGGCTCGCTCCGGATCCGGACCCCCTTCTCCACCAGCTCCTGAAAGGCCGCGTCCACATCCTCCACGTGGAAGGCGATGTGATCCCAGCCGCCGGTGGGCTTTGTCTCCGCCGTGGCGTCGTCCCGGCCGATCAGCTCGATGGTGGTGCTGCCCACGTCGATGAAGACGATCTGGACGTCATCCCAGCGCCGGGTGACCGGCAAGCCCAGGGTCTGGGTGTAGAACTGTTCCATGGCGGCAAAGTTAGGCGTGCGCAGGGCCACGTGGTGGGTGGCTTTGAGTTGCATGGGTGGCTCCTTTTCGTTCCGGTGTGTTCAACATGGCGCGTTAGCGGAGCGTTACTTCTTGCCCGCTTTCGGCCGAACGGTAGATGGCGTCCACGATCTTGACGCTGGTGAGGGCCTGTTGGGGCGTCACGATTTCGGCGGTGGGATCTCCGTCCAGGTGGCGGACCAGGTTTTCCACCAGGCGGGGGTAGGAGCCCAGGGACTCCTGGGGAACCTGCACCTGGATCTGAACCTGCTGCCCATTCAGGGTGGTATACAGCTCCACGTCGTCCCGGTTACCCACGTAGGCACCGCCTTCGGTGCCGAAGAGCTCGGTGAAAAACTGCTCCGGGTAGTGGCTGGCCCAGGCCACCTGGAACTGGAGCACCGAGCCGTTGTCGAAGCGCACAAAGGCCCAGGCCATATCGTCCACGTCGAAGCGGGCGCCGGCGCCCGGCTGGAAGATGTCGCTGCCCCAGCCGCCCAGGCCCTGTCCCCGGGGGCCGAATTTGGCGAAGAGGGTGCCGCTCACTGTCACCGGCTGGGGGTAGCCCATCAGGTAGAGGGCCCGATCCAGGGCATGGACGCCAATGTCCAGCAGGCAGCCGCCGCCAGCCAGGTCCTTGTTGGTGAACCAGCTCCCGTAGCCGGGAATGCCGGCCCGACGCTGCCAGAGGGTGCGCACGGCGTAGATCTCGCCGAAGAAGCCGGCATCCACGTGGGCTTTGCAGGCCTGCATGGGGGCAGACCAGCGGAAGTGGGTGCCCACGGTCAACACCAGTCCCTTCTCGGCGGCCCGGTCCATCATCTCCCGCGCGTCCGCGTAGGTGAGGGCCAGGGGCTTCTCACAGAGGACATGGGAGCCGGCCTCCAACGCGGCCAGGGCCATGGGCTTGTGGAAGACGTTGGGCGTGGCCACCACGGTGATGTCCGGCTGAACCTGGGCCAGCATCTCCTGGTAGTCGCTGAAGACCTGCCCGATGCCGGTGCTCTCGGCCACCTGGCGGGCCCGCTCCTGATTCACGTCACAGACGGCCACGGTCTCCACGTTGGGCAGGCGTTGGAAAGCCGGGATGTGCCCCCGCTGAACGATGGATCCGGCGCCGATGAAGGCGACACGCCATGTTTTGTTGGTTGTACTCATCGCTTTTTACTCTTTCTGATGGCTCTGATGGCTCTACTACAGCCTGGCGTAAATACCACGGCAGAAATTCCGGGTGCCCTCTGGGCGCGCTACCTCTGGCGGAAACCAGCGGCGAATTTCTGCCGGGATTTACCCCAGCGGCTCCAACGGTTCCTTCACGTTGATGGCCCGGCCGTCCCCATAGGCGAAGGGGTAGGCCAGGGTCGGCGCGGCCCAGCGCACCGCGTTGGCAATGACCTGGCGCACCTCTTTCTGGTAGTAGATGGGATGGGTTTCGTGGCCGGGGCGGAAGTAGAAGATCTTGCCGTGGCCCCGGTGGAAGCAGCAGCCGCTGCGGAAGACCTCCCCCCCCTGGAACCAGCTCACGAAGACCAGCTCATCCGGCGCGGGGATGTCGAAGTGCTCGCCGTACATCTCGCATTCGGGTACCTCGAAGTAGGGCCCCAGCCCTTGGGCAATCGGGTGGCCCGGCGCCACCACCCAGATGCGCTCCTTCTCCCCTGCTTCCCGCCACCGCAGGCTGCAGGAGGTCCCCATCAGCTTCTTGAAAATCTTGGAATGATGCCCGGAATGGAGCACGATCAGCCCCATGCCGGCCAGCACCCGCTGCTGGACCCGCTCCACGATTTCGTCGCTGACCTCCCGGTGGGCCATATGCCCCCACCAGGTGAGCACATCGGTCTCGGCCAGCACCGCTTCGCTCAGGCCATGCTCCGGCTCGTCCAGGGTCGCGGTGCGCACCTGGGTGAAGCCATGTTCCCGTAGCCCCGCGGCAATCACCGTGTGAATCCCTTCAGGATAGACCTGGCGTACCGCATCGTGGACTTTTTCGTGGCGGAACTCGTTCCAGACAGTTACGCGAATGTCACTCATGGTGAAGACTCCTCGATGTTAGTGGTCGGTGGTCGGTAGGTAAGTCGGTCGTTAAGGTGGGTGGCGATGGGCCGTGCTCGGGGGGCTTTCTGTTCCCCTATTCTACCACCAGGCTCCGTGGGGTCAGATTTCCGGCCGCCCGGATCTGGCAATAGCCGCGGCCTTCCCCGAGACACGCCGCCAGAGGCGCTCGCCACCCACGGCAGCCGCGTAGCCCCGCACCTGCCGCGCCAGGTCCGCGCGGTCCACAAAAAAGGTGCTGAGCTGGGAGCGAAACGCGGCGATGGCCTCGATTTTGCGCTGAAGCGCCCTTTCGTCCAGGGGGATGACCGTCGCCTCCCAAGGGCCATCCCCGGCCGACAGGGCAGCCTCCAGTTTGCCCGCCTCCTGGGCGTATGGATAGTCCTCGTAGTAGAAGAGGCGGGAAGGCGCCAGGACCTTCTCGGCCGCCGCCCGAACGATCTGATGGTCCACGTGATGGCCCACGGTGAGGGGTGCCACCACCCGGGCCAGGGCCGGCAGACGGGCCATCTCTCGGGCCAGGGTCTCCACCAGCCCTTGCTCTGCCGGATGAACCTCGCCAAAAATATCGTCGTCCGACACATAAAACGGGTCGCCGGTCTCCGGATGGTAGCGGTAGATGCAATCGGGCACCGTCCAGTGCTGATAGTCGGTGCCCAGGATGGCGCAGGCCGCCACATCCTCCTGGCGCCGCCCGGCCACCGCATCCATGGCCAGCTCCCACCGCTGATGGAGGCTTTGGGCATAGGCTGAAACCCCCTGGGTGGGCGGATCTCCGGCCATCACGGTGACGATCCATACCCGCTGCCCGGCAGCCACCAGCCGGGCGATCTGCCCCCCACAGGACAGGGCCACGTCGTCCAGGTGGGGAGAGAGGTAAATCCAATCCGGGGGAAGCCACCTGGATTCTTCGTCTTTTTGTCGCGTCCTTACAGTCATTGGCTCAATGGTGTACTATAATGTTTGAAGTGGATAAACGTTTGGTGTGCGCCGGCAGCAGCGGCAAGCCCGCTGCCTTCCGTGCGCCTGGTGGATCCACAGGATCCCACACGATTTCGCAGATGACGCCCCGGGCCCTTTCGGCGCGTCCGCCGGATGCCCGGTCTTCAAGCAACTCAGAACAAGGGGGAACCTCCTGCCATGACCATTCCCATATCCATCCCCGTCCGCCGTGTTGCCATGCTCAGCGTCCACACTTGCCCCCTGGCCATGTTGGGCGGGAAAAAGACCGGCGGCATGAATGTCTACGTGCGCGATTTTGCCCGGGAACTCGGCTGCCAGGGCATTCAGGTGGATGTCTTTACCCGCTCCCAGGACGATTGCCAGCCCATGATCAACCACGACCTGGGTCCCAACGCCCGGGTGATCCACATTCCCGCCGGCCCGGAAAAGCCCATCCCCGTGGCCGAGATCGCCCAATACCTGGACGAATTCGCCGAGGGCGTCTGGCATTTTGCCCAGGTTGAAGGCCGGCACTACGACCTGATCCACAGCCACTACTGGATGTCCGGTCTGGTGGCTGAAGCCCTGCAAAGGCAATGGGGCGATCTGCCCCTGGTGCACATGTTCCACACCCTGGGCCACATGAAGAATCAGATTGCCCGGGACGAAAGCGAGCGGGCGCCCCAGGATCGGCTGGACGGCGAACATCACGTGGTGGCCATCGCCGACCGCATCATCGCGGCCACACCGGCCGAGGAGACCCAGCTCATCGAGCTCTACGACGCAGACCCGGCCAAGATCACTGTCATCCCCCCCGGCGTGGATCTGGCCCGCTTCCACCCCCTGGATAAAGCCATGGCCAAGAAGAAGGTGGGCATCCCCTGCGGCGACACCAACATTCTCTTCGCCGGCCGCATCGAGCCCCTGAAGGGAGTGGATACCCTGCTCCGGGCCATGTCTATCCTCCAGGAGCGTCATCCCGAAGCCGTGCGGAATGCCTGCGTGGCCATCATCGGCGGCGACCCCTGGGCCGATGACCTGGATGCGGAGATGGCCCGCCTGCAGGCCCTGCGGGCGGAGTTGGGCATCCATGACCTGGTGACCTTCCTGGGCGCCAAGGACCAGGACGTCCTGCCCTACTACTACGCCGCAGCGGAGATGGTGGTCATGCCCTCCCACTATGAAAGCTTCGGCATGGTGGCGCTGGAGGCCATGGCCATGGGCACGCCGGTCATTGCGTCAGAGGTGGGCGGCCTGGCCTACTTGGTCCAGCACGGCCTCAACGGCTTCCACGTCCCGTCCCGAGATCCGGAAGCCCTGGCGGCCCGCATCCTGGAACTGCTCACCGACCGAGAACTGCGGGAACGGCTGGGACAACAGGCCCGGATCTACGCCCAACAGTTTAGCTGGGACCGCATCGTCCAGCGCATGTTGGACGTGTACGCCGCGGTCATGGCTCAGCGGGGCGCACCCCCAATGCCGCCAGCGCCTGCGGTAGATCCATGCCGGGCGTGAAGTGAATGGCGTGCATGCCCACCGCCCGGGCACCGGCCACGTTGTGGGGGAAGTCGTCAATGAAGACGGCTTCTGCCGGCTCCCTGCCCAGCCGTTCCAGGGTGCGCCAGAAGATGGCCGGGTCCGGCTTCATGATGCCTTCATACGCGGAGCCGACGATGACGTCGAAGGCATCGGCCATGGGGTATCGCTCCCGCACCACCTCCAGCAGGTTGTCGGTGGCGTTGCTGATGATGGCCGTCTGGTAGCGGGGCTTCAAACGCCGGATGAACGCCACCAGCGCCTCGTCCAGCCGATCTCCGGCCCAGAAAGCCCGCTGGAAGGCCCGCAAGGCCTGGTCGTCCAGCCCCAGCCGCTCCTGGACCCACCGCCAGAGTTCCCCGGTGGTGATGGCGCCCTGTTGGGCCCGGAGGCCTGCTTCACTGTTGAAGACCAGTTCGTCCGCTTCGCCCGGGCGCAGGCCATACTGCCGTTCCAGGGCGGCCCGCTGACTCCGATCCTCGGTCCGGATGAGTACGCCGCCCACGTCAAAAATCACCGCTTGAATTGCCACGCCTTTAGCCTCTCCCGTACATACTGGGGGCAATGCCCCGGCAAAAATTCCGCTTCACAGATGGCTCCACTGTGAAAATCCCAGATTTCACCGATGGAGATAGATTTTGATACGACACAAGGAAATGCCTGCGCCATAAAGGGGTAGGCGCAGGCATTCGGGAAAAGGGGCCGCCTTGCAAGGATCGTCCCCAGGAAATCATCCAGCTCATCGACCGGCCACTCAGGGGCCCCAATCCAGCATCTGCTCCGACACGTAGGTGTACTCAAAGGGCAACTCGATGGGAAGCCGCTGGGGGTTGGCGCCGTCCGCATCCATGACCCAGACGCCCCAGGCGCCCGCTTCGTCCGGATTGTCGGGATCCCGGTTGCTCAAGAAGACCAGGTGGCTGCCGTCGGGGCTCCAGGCGGGCGCCACGTTGCTGGGAATCTGCTCAACCAGGGTGTAGCGGGGCCGAGTCAGGGCCACCAGGCCGGAGCCGTCCGGGTTGATGGCGAAGATCTCCCAGTGGCTGGCCTCCTTGCGCTGAAAAGCAATTCGCCCGCCGTTGGGCTGCCAGTCTGGATCCATCTCGTACTGCTTGAACGGCTCGTAGTAAACTTCAACCGTGGTGGCGGACGGCTCGTCCCGGGTGATCTGAATCCCCGCGCCCGACTGATAGACGATGCCGGCCTGGTTCCAATCTGCGGCCTGGGCGTAGAGCAGGGTGGCCAGGTCCTGGTAGTTTTCGCCGTTCACATCCACCCGGGCCAGCTGGGGCTGGCGCTCCTTCTCTGGCACTACACCATCCTCCAGCAGGGGCGTGCGCCGGCACTGGCTGGCCAGATCCCGGCAGAGGACATACTGATCGCCCCGCTGGAAAAGGATCCAGCGGCCATCCGGGCTCCATTTGGGCGCCCGCAGAAGTTCCCGTCCGCTGAAGATGCGCCGTTCGTTGCTGCCATCCACGTGGATGAGGTAGAGGCCGTGATCGCCCCCGTCGCGGGTGAAGGCCACCTGCCGGCCATCCGGGCTGATGGCCGGGTCGAAGCCCCAGGTGAGGTAGCGCAGCTCACCGCTGGCCAGGTCATAGAGGTAGATCTCCTGGCCATAGCGCACCTGAATGGCCAGGGTGCCGGACAGGCCGGCGCCCCCGGTCATCTGGGTTTTGGGCCTGGCTTTTGGCTGCCACGAAAGGTCCGAGTCCCCCGGGGTGCCCTCCTGGTAGCGGGGGGCGCTGCTGGTTTCCGAGCGGACGGGGAGATCGGTCACCGGTTCGCTGAGCTCCACATATTCGGTGGCCACCCAGCCGATGCCGCCGTCCACATCTGGCAGGGCAATCTGGATCCAGTCGCCAGCTTCGTTGCGCCCCAGCACCACGAAATGCTCCTCGGGCAGGGCTTTGGCAATGACCGGGTAGGTGGTGCCGGGACCGGCGCGCACGTTGAGGCGCGCGTCCTCGATGATCACCCGGGCCGTGGGGCGGCCATCGGCCTCGGGCGAGGGGCGCTGGGTGGGCATGGACAGGGTCGAAGCATCGGCCGGGGCACCATCCGCCTCCGCCGACTGGGTCGCGTTTGCCATCGCGGGTGCCGGCGTCGCCGTGGGCACCATGGGCACAATGGCCACCGGCTCGGCGCGCAGACCCCGGGTCTCCACCACGATGAGCTCCGCCGTCCGCACCCAGCCGGAGACGCCGGCGGCGGTGTGTACCAGCAGCCACTGGTCATCTGTGCTGCGGGCGGTGGCCGTCAGGAGTTCACCCCGGGGGAGGGTCGCCAGCAACAGGCCGGTCTCTTCATCCCAAAGGGTGGCCCCTGCACTGCCCACCACCACTTCCCGGCTGGCCACCGGGGTGGGAGTGGCCGTCACCAACACCGAGCTGGTGCTCCGGGGGAGCGCCGGCGCCTGGGCCAGGGCGGAGGAGGTGGCGACCTCCGGCTTCGAGTCCGGTTGGGCTGCCAGCGCCGAGGGTGTGGGGGAGGGTTCACGGCTTGCCTCTTCCTGGGGCACGGTCCCCAACTGGTTCAGCTGGGGATAGATCAGCCAGGCCAGGGCCACAGTGCCGCCCAGCAACAGGGCGCTGAAGGTCAGCAGGCCGGCTCGCCAGAGGCGGCCCGCCACACCGGAGCCATGCCCCTGGCCGTTGTCGGCCTGATTGTCCAGAATTTCGTAGGGGTCAGGTTTCATAACGATTGACAAGTCCAGAAGATGAAAACCAAATGTGTTGGGTCAATCCCGGCAGAAACTTGGGGAGCCTCCCCAGGGGGAATGCCGCCAAATTTCTGCCGGGGTATCGTCCGACTGTATGGGGGCGAGCCGGTCAGTTGTTGCCGCCAGACGGGGCCGGGGTGGCGGTGGCATCCGCCTCGGTGGACTCGCCTTCCCCTTCTGCCTGTTCAGCACTTTCGGCCTGTCCAGAAGTATCCTCCGTCGGTTCGGCCTGGGCCTCGGGCGTGGCCGTCTCGCCTTCCATGAAGTTCGCGGATGCGGTCATGCCCGGGCGGATCAGCTCCAGGGGGCCATCGGTGAGGCGGATGATGACCGGGAAGGTGACAAAGCTGGCGCCCGAGTCGGCCACGGGGGCGATCTTCTCCACCACACCCTGGAAGTGCTCATCCGGCAGGGCGTAGACCGAGATCTCCACCACCTGGCCCACATGGACCCGGGCGATGTCCCGCTGTTCCACGTTGGCCACCAGCTCGATATCATTCAGGTCGGCCAGGGTGGCCACCACGGTGCCGGCGGAACCCTGCTGGCCCAGTTCCACGGA
Source organism: Litorilinea aerophila (assembly GCF_006569185.2). Taxonomy (NCBI): domain Bacteria; kingdom Bacillati; phylum Chloroflexota; class Caldilineae; order Caldilineales; family Caldilineaceae; genus Litorilinea; species Litorilinea aerophila. Next base: position 16,275 of record NZ_VIGC02000034.1, read on the forward strand.
GATATCCAGCACCGTGCCGGCGACCGGTGCCAGCACCTGGGCGTTCTGCAAGTTCAGCCGGGCCTGTTCCAGGTCGATCATGGCCTGGCGGACCCGCAGCTCGGCGGTGCGCTGATCCGCTTCGTCCACGCCTTCCTGGGCCTGTTTGAGGGCATGTTCGGCGGCAGCCACCCGGGCCTCGGCCTCGGCCAGCTCGGCCGGGGTGGGCTTCTCTTTGAGTTGGTTCAGGTTATGTTGGGCCTGTTGGGCTGCACTCAGGGCCGATTGCAGCTCGGCCTGGGTGGCCGGCTTGATGGCCTCTTCGTAGGCGGCTTTGGCTGCTTCGTAGTCGATGGTGGCCCGCTGGAGGTTATCCGCTGCGGCGGTGGCGGCCGATTCAGGCAGCCAGGCGATCTTGTCGTATTCCCGCTGGGCGGCCTGGACGGCCAGCTCGGCCTTTTTGAGGTTGGCCTGAGCCTGGACGATCTGGGCCTGGGTGGGTCGCTCTTTGAGTTCGTTGTAGCGGGCCCAGGCTGCGGCGGCGGCGCTCTCGGCGGCGGCCAGTTCCTCGGGCGTGTAGCCGGCCTTCACCCGAGCCAGGTTTTCCTGGGCCGAGAGGAGATTGGCCTCGGCCAGCGCGATGTCGCTTTCGTCCACCTGGCGTCCCAGCTTTTCAAAGGCCAGCCGCGCGGTCTCGAAGTTAATTTCGGCTTTCTCCAGCGCCCATTCCAGTTGGGTGGTGTCCAGGCTCATGAGCAGATCGCCTGCCTCCACCTGGTCTCCCACTTCCACCGCGATTTCGCTGATGCGTCCGCTGCTCTCCAGGACCACCTGCCGGGTGGTCACCAGGTCGATGCGCCCCACGGCGTTCACAGGGACGGGGCCGGGCGGGGGAAGCTGCTCCTGGGGGGCTGCCTCGCCGGCGCTGCTGGCGCTGAGGGTGCCGGGCTGGGCAGTGAGGGCCTGGGTCAGCATCTCCTGGAGGCCAGCACCGTTGGCCAACATCAGGGTTGTGCCGAAGCCGATGGAAGCAAACAGGACAAACAGAACCGTCCAACTGAGCATTCGCTTCATGATGAACTCCTCAATTCATGATGGGGTGGACATAAAATGACGGGCTACTCCTACAGGATGGTGATTTCTATGTGGTGATTTCTATTCAGTATCGCCGGTGAATGGCCAGCCGGCGGCCAAAGGATGATCCAGGTTGGTGGGTTTGGCAGCTTGAAACGGCCGGAATGGTGTCTGGCCGTCGCGCAAGGGACAGGGATCGACGGGCTGGTGCGGTGGGCTGTCCTTGCTGGAGTGCTCATCTCTTCAATGGGTGCGGACCTGTCTGGCGCCCGATGGGGCCGGTGTCGCTGGTGCGCACAGGTGGTCGATGAGCTGCTGAAAAGAAAATGAAAAGAAAAATCGTGTCAGAGAGACTCAAAACATGGGGAGAGGCCCAAAGAAAGATGGTGCCGTCTATCCCGGCAGCGCAGATGCACCGGGCATCCACTCATACGAGCATCTGTTTCGCCCGATGGTGCATCCAGGTAGACGCCCCATAGTTTAGACGATTTTACCCACTTAGGCCAATTGCGCGAGCGCCAACGCGCGCCCCGCTACCCGGGAAGATCCGCCCCCTGGGGCATCAGACAGACCTTCCCATTTGGGACAGAGCCAGGTACAGATGTCACTTGACGGAGAAGCGGAATTCGGGCATGCTGGAGCCATCCTGACGGCGGCCGGCGCATCCTGGAGGCTGGCCCGGGCCGTCGACTTGGGTGGCCGCGATCAGCCGGAGATTGAGGGATTGTCATGGGAACCAGCCAAAAGACCCTGGAAGCTTACCTGCAGGAATCGTCTGCGTTGCACCGTCACCTCTGTCCCAGACAGGTGCTGGGCGTCCGCATGGGGATGTGGGCGGCCGAGCTGCTGGATCTGAACTTGCCCCAGACGGACAAGCGGCTGCTCACCATCGTCGAGACCGATGGTTGTTTTGCCGATGGGGTGGCCGTGGCCACCAACTGTTGGGTGGGGCGCCGGACCATGCGGGTGGAGGACTACGGCAAGATCGCGGCGACCTTTGTGGACACCCAGACGGGCCGGGCTGTCCGGGTGATCCCCTGCTCCACGGCTCGCCAGGAGGCTCACACCTACGCACCGGAGGCCCGCAATCGCTGGGAGGCCATGCTCCTGGGCTACCAGCGATTGCCGGTCACAGCGCTCCTGACGGCCCAGGAAGTTGCCCTGGTGACGCCGGTGGCGGCCATCGTCAGCCGGGCCGGGCATCGGGTGAACTGTGCCCGCTGCGGTGAGGAGATCATCAACGAGCGGGAGGTGATCCAGCAGGGGGTGATCCTGTGCCGCTCCTGTGCCGGGGACAGTTACTACCGCCCGGTTGAAACGGCCACGGCCGTTCCTTCCCTGCCCTGACGGCGGAGGCCCTTTCTCACGGCGTTCCTCCACGCCGAAACGTTGGAAATTGCGCCGTCGGCCCAGGCTCTGTACAATGGGGGAGAAGTTGTGGTTGTACTGTCCTCCCAGCGGAGCGGAGCCGGCCATGGGTTTCAGTTGGGCCATCATCATTGCGCAGCTATTTTTCCTGGAAGGGATCCTCTCGATTGACAATGCGGCCGTCCTGGGGGCCATGGTCATGCCCCTGCCGACAGACCGCTCCATCCCCTGGCCTGGCTGGCTACGCCCCCTCGGACAGCGGATCGATCCCGCCCTGGGCCCTCAACGGCAAGCGGCCCTCAAAGTCGGGCTGCTGGGTGCCTATCTGGGCCGGGGCTTGATGCTGCTGATCGCCAACCTCTTGGTGCGCAACCCCTGGATCCATCTGGTCGGCGGCGCTTATCTCATTTATCTGGGCGTGGATGCCCTGGCCTGGCCCGAATTGCCCGAATTGGCGGGGGAGGCCGGTCAGAGCCCGCTGCAACCGGGGAAGCCGGGCCAGGGTTTCTGGCAGGTGGTCCTGGCCGTGGAGTTGGCCGATTTGGCCTTCAGCCTGGACAATGTGGTGGCTGCAGTGGCCCTTTCCCGGCATCTTCTGGTGGTGATGTTGGGCGTGGGGCTGGGCATTCTGACCATGCGTTTTGCCGCCGGCCTCTTCTCCCGTTTGATCGAGCGGGAACCCATCTTGGAAACAGCTGCCTATCTGCTGGTCTTGATGATCGGACTGCGTCTTTGGGCGGAGCAGCTCTTCCATCTGGACATCTCTGCGTTGAGCCAGTTCGGCCTCTCTCTGCTCCTGGTGGCGATGGCGTTGCTCTATGCCCACTGGGCCCCAGCCCGTGCCCTGCGTCCATTGATTCATCGGCTGCGTCGCGGCATGCGCAGTGGACTACAGCTGGGCCGACAGATGGTTCTGCGCCCCCTCTCCGCGGTGCTCGGCCTGCTCAGCCTGCCAGGCCGTGGCAGTTGATCTCCTTCTCAGCGGGATTCTCGCTCCGGCGGGTGAATGGGCTGCTCCTGGATGACTTCATCCCCTTCCAGCCGTAGCCAGGTGGAGAAGTCCCGCTTCCCCTCCTGCAGACGGATGACCCGGGCGCCCCGCTTGAACCCTTCCTTGCCGTAGGTGTTGAAGCCCGTTCCCCGGCCATAGCAGAGGCGAATGCCGTGCAATTCGCCCACGTAGTCGTTGATGTGGTCGTGGCCCACGAAGGTCCCCAACACGTCCCCTGCCTCCCACAAAGCCGCAAAAAAGCCGGTGTTGATGGGCGGACAGCAGACGGCCTCGTGCTTTTCACCCCGACAGATGTGGTAGTCCCACACCTCCACGTACTCGGGCAGGGGAATGTGGAAGAAGGCCAGGGCGGGCAGGGGCTCGCCTCCATTGTCGGCCTGCAAGGTTGCGGCCGTCTCCAGGTACCAGGCGATCTGATCCCGCCGGATCCAGCCGTAGCCTGTCAGCTCCCGTTCTGCGTAGCTATGGGAATCCAGGAAGTAGAGGTGGGCGGCGGGGCGGTCCTGGCTGGCCGACAACACCGGCAACACGTAGTTGCCCACCCCAGAAACGTGGGCGGGCCCAGCCTGGGTGAGGCAGCCGGGCAACTCCTGTTGGACGGCCAGCAGCGCCTGACGATCCAGTGCGCCCTCGTCGTCATGGTTGCCGAAGACGGCCGCCCAGGGCACGTTTCGTTCTACCATGGGGGCCACCGCCTGGCGCCAGGCCGCGGCCCCATCCCGACAGTGGCTGCCGTCGATCACATCTCCCGTCAACACCACCAGGTCAGGCTGCTCAGCGTCCAAGATGGCCGCCATGAGCGCAGCGGTCTGTCCATCCGCGGGCTCGCCGTTGCGCCAGTGGGTGTCGGTGAACTGGACAAGGGTAAATGTCCGGTCAGGGCGAAAACGTAGGGGCGTCGTCATGGGTGTGATTCCTCCTTTTTGCGGCCGATGAAGATATGGCGCAGCCCCACATAGGGCATCAGCCAGTGGCGGGTTCGGCGCTCTATCCACTCGCCCAGGCTGACCAGCCAGGCCGGGCCACCTGGCACCAGGACGGTGGTCTCGCTCTTCTCGATGGTGAAGCCGGCGTCCTGGATCATGGCCCGCAGGCGGCTGTGGCGGATGAACCGGTGGGGGCCCTCGGAGTGGTGCAGGCCTGTGATGGCCGCCAGCGCGTGGATCGGCTCCCAGAGCACGTTGGGGGTGGTCAGGATCAGGGTGCCGCCCGGTCGGGTCACCCGCCCCAGCTCCTGCACCAGCCGCTCGGGATGGGGCAGGTGTTCCACCGTTTCGAAACAGAGCACTGCGTCAAAGCTGGCGTCGGGCAAGGGCAGGGGGTAGTCGAAGAGCTGCAGCCAGGCGAACTCTTCGAAGCCCGCTTCCCGCAGCCGGGCACAACAGATCTCCCCCATGCGCCGGGAAACATCCGCACAGACGGCCGAACTCACTTTGCCGTGCTGGTAAAAGTACAGGGTCCCGTTCCCGGTGCGGGCACACAGGTCCAAGACCCGCCCGCCCGGGGGCAGGTCACTCAGGCGCAGGCCGTCCACGAAGCGCCGGAAATAGGAGTAGGTCTCCTGATTGATGGCGTCGTAATCTTCGGTGGCGTCCCAGTGGGCGGCCACGTCGGTAAAGTCCCAGTCGGCACGCAGCCAGTGGGCCACCTCCGTGGCCGTCCGCTGCCAGAGGGTTCGCCACATGGCTAGGCCTCCTGTTCTGGTTGCATGGGAACCGCTGCCGTGGGAGACGATTCTGGCGGCTGGACCACAAACGTGGTGTCGGCCAGCCCGCGCCGTTTGGCCGGTTTGGAGAGGTTCTTCCAGCCCTTGCGCAGGCTGTTGAACAGGGGCCCCAGCACGCCCAAAGGCACCCACTCCACCGCCCGGCGCGCCCACCGGGTCCCACAGAGCACGAAGAGGCCGCTGATCACCACCTCCACCAGCCGGCGCGAGAAGGGAATGGCCTGGGGGCGGTAGCCGTACTTGGGCGCCGGCTTTCCCCGTGCCCGGCGCCACTCCATGCGGATAAACGCCCCCCGTTTTTTGAAGTCCAACATGTGGCCGTGCATGGAGAGGGCTTCCTGGAGCGCCAGCGGCTCCAGGTGGACCACGCCCTGGCGCTGCATGGCCTGAAGCAGCTCTTCGCCCTGCTGGCTGCGGGCTACCACCACCGAAAAGCCCTGGCCCTGGGCCTCATAGCGGGGATGCCAGGCGTCGCCCACGGAAATGTCCGTCAGTTCGTTGGTAAAGTCTACGGAATAGCGGGTGCTGCGGGTGATGTAAAAGGGGATCAGGTAGTTGTAGTAAAACTTCTCCGCCCGCAACACCCGTCCCGAACGGGTGCGGATCTGGAGGTAGCCGGGCCATTCCCCTTCCCGGTAGCGCAGTTCGGCCACGTCGGTGACATCCTGGATGCCGTGGCTGCGCAAGAAACTTTCGATGGCGCCAAAGTACATGTTGGTCCCCACGTACGGCCCCAGGACGTAGCGGACTTTCCTGGCCGTGGGATCCCCCATCCTCTGGAGCTGGCGCAGGGCAGCCACCTGGTCGGGCAGCCCCACAAAGGCCACCCGGCCGGGAAAGTGGGCCAGGGAGGCCAGGATGGTGTTGACGGGAACCGGCGCGTAGACGCTCTGGCTGGTGGCCAGGATCTCCTCGGGCGTCCGGGCCAGGATGGGCTCGGCCTGCCAGGGGTGGGGCCGCCCCTGGCAGACGGCCACGGCGCCGTCGATCAGGCCGGTTTCCAGCAGGTAGAGCAGCGTCTGGGTGATGACGCCGCCCGAGGCCCCCCGCCGCCGCACGTCCGGGCGGGCCGAGTAGCCGATGTACAGGTGGCGGTAGCAGCCTATCAGCCAGTTTTCCGGCAGCTGCCCGAAGAGCCAGCGGCACAGGGCGGGATAGTCCACCCCTTTGCCGGGACAGGCCTCCCACGCCCCGGGAGCCAGGCGTACCGGGCCGTTGCCGGTGGGCCGGGGGAGGGGGCCATGGGCGGTGGAGACCATGTGCAAGGTCCCCTGGGAGAGCCCCACACAGGTGCCGCAGTGGGTGCAGAGGCCCGGCTGAATCACCTCGCGTTCCAACCGGGCAAAGACTGGGTCGGCCACGTGGGCGTCAAGATGGTCGGACATGGTTCTCGTGGGATTGGGCCCCGTCGGTCGGCTGGGCGTCATCGGCCGGGCCTGTCAGCTCGATGACCACATCGCTCTGCCGGCGGGTCTGAAAGGCGTTGGGCGAGCGGTGGTGGATCAGCTCGGCCAGCAACCCGGTGGCTGCCACCTGGATGGCCGCCATGACGATGACAATGGTGCTGACGTCAGCCAGTTGTTCGAACACCACCACACTGAGCACGCCCCAGGTTACCCCCAGCAGCAACAACAGCCCGCTGAGGGGCAGGAAGATGCGCAGGGGCGCGAAGTAAAGCGCGATGCGCAGAATGAGCTGGATGAAGTTCAGGGTATCCTGGATGGGGCGAATCTTAGAGCGGCCGATGCGGGCATGGTAGTTGATGGGGAAATAGTCCACCAGATAGCCGTTGGTGAGCATGCCCAGGGTGATGGTGGTGGTGAATGAAAAGCCATCCGGCAACAGGTCGAAGAAATCCAGGGCCGCGCTCCGTCGGAAGACCCGCAGCCCGGAGTTGAGATCGGGGATGGTCTCGCCGGCCACCAGGTTGGCCAGCTGGCCGATGAGCCACTTGGCCGGCCGCCGCAGCCAGGGGATGGCCACATGCTCGCCAATGCGCGCACCCACCACCATGTCCCATTCCCGGGCCAGAAGCCGCTCTACCATGGGCGGAATGGGCTCATGGGGATAGGTGCCGTCCGCGTCGGTGATCACCACCAGCTCGTGGCGGGCATGGCGGATGCCCGTCTTGAGGGCTGCCCCGTAGCCCCGGTTCTCCCGATGCTGCAACACCCGGACGCCGGCTTCCCGGCGGGCGATGGCCCCGGTCCCATCCTGGGAGCCGTCGTCCACCACCACGATCTCGTAGACCAGGCCTGCTGCCTCCAGCACTCGCCGCAGGGAGGCCAGCACAGAGCCAATCCCGGCCTCTTCGTTGTAGGCCGGGATGATGACGCTCACAGGCTGGGAAGCCGCGGGGGGCGGCGGAATCGTAGGCTCATGTCCCGGGTTCATGGGCGGATCTGGCTACGGGCGATTTCAACCTGGTTCAGGATGCCGTCCGGTGTCGTGTCCGGGACATCCAGCCGTTCCATGGTGGCCTCGTCGTAGAGGCCTATCAGGAGGCGATAGCTTCCCGGTGCCAGGTCGGCTGGCAGGGGGAGGCGTACCGTCTCCTTGAGCACATGGCCGGGCTGCCACAGGCTGGTGGGGAGCAACCCCCGGGCAGGGTAACCGTCCGGCTTTTCTCCGGCCAGGTCCGGGTTGAGTACCACCTCCGCCACCTGGAACTTCCCTTGTGCTTCAAAGGGATAGTGGTCGAAGGCCTGCACCTGATTGCCCGCTTCGTCCACCAGGTGCAGGAAGATCTTGTAGTCGCCCGGCATGGGCGCCAGGGCTTCCCAGTAGGTAGAGACGTAGATGGACTCGCCCGGCTGCCAGGGTCCTGGGGACACATCCACGCCCCGCAGTTGCACGGACTGGCCCAGGGGGACATCCAGGGGCTGGCTGGGCGACTGGGGGGCGTCCATGAGCACGGTGTAGACCTGGATCTCGTGGTCCGGTTCCCGGTCGTCCCGCACGTCCAGGCGCAGGGCATAGCGCTGTTCAGCGCCCGTGCGCAGGCTCGGGATCAGCTGGTCGAAGGTGTCGGTGTAGACCAGCACCGGACAGCCGTAGCGGTCGATCTCGTCCAGGATATCCTGAGCCGTCAACACGCCGCTGAAGAGCCGGGCCGTGGAGATCATGGAGAGCCGGGGCGTGGGCAGGCGCTCGGCCAGGAAGAGCAGGCGGTTTTCCTTGGTGACGATGCAGTCATCGGGCGCGGTGGTGGCCTGAACCAGGTCGATCACGGCCTGACGGGCCGGGTGGCGCTCCACGAAGCCCTCGGTTTCCACCAGGGGCAAGGGGGCCAACACGGTGAGACAGGCCAGGCCACCCAACAGTAAACGGTTGAAATGGGGCGCCCAACCGGCCCGGTGCTGGGCCAGGCGCTGGCTGCCCGCGGCCACGGCAACGCCGCTCAGCGCGGCCAGAGGCGGCAGCATTGTCACCAGGTGGCGGGGCCGTACCGGGTCGTGCAGGAACAGGAACGCCAGGGCCAGCATCAGCCAGACTCCCCACGGCCAGAGGCGGACCAGGCGAGCCCGCCAGGCCAGGACCAGGCCGGCCAGCGCGCCCACCATCAGCGGAATAAACTGGGCCACGTCGGCAAACTCCAGGGCTTCGGCGATGTTGACGCCGGCCCCGTCGGTCTCGATGGCTTCCCGCAGGGCAAAGCGGGAGAGGAGCACCTGGTGGATGAGCGCGCCGGGGTCATAAATGAAGAGGAAGACGGACGCCGCAGCCAGGACCCCTGCCGTCCAGAGCAGGCCCAGAAGCAGCAGGGTGCGCCAGGTGCGCCAGTCGGTCAGGGCATAGCCCCGGTCATACACCGCCCAGACCACCATCTGGGCCGCGATGACCGCGGGCAAATAGGGGACGAAAATCTTGAAGGTGGCACTCAGCCCAAAGAGCACGCCGGAGAGCAAAATCCAACGCCGTCGGCTCTGGGTCCGGAACTGCTCTGCCGCGGCCAGGGAGAGCAGGGCAAAGGCCAGGGCTCCGGCCTCCAGGTTGATGGAGGTGGAGACGAAGAAGTAGTGGGGATTAAACGAAAAGAAGAGCCCTGCCAGCAGGGCCGCCAGGGTGGCCTGGTGCGGAGGGGCCTGACGGCGTACCAGGTAGAACAGGGCCATCATTCCGGCCAGCCCATAGGCCATCATCAGGAGGCGGACGTGGGTCGTGGCGCCCCACAACCAGGCGCTGATCTCCATGGTCAACAGGGCGAACGGGGCGATGACCACGTAAATCTCCCGGTAGGGTGCATGGCCATGTTGGGCCAGCACGGCGAACATCAGGTTGTGGGTTTCGTCATAGCTCAGGGGCGTGGCCTGGCTGTACCAGAGCCGGGTCAGGAGAGAAACCAGCAGGAGGACAAAGAGTCCCACGGTGGAAGCCTGCAGCAGCCCGCGCGCCCGGCGGTCGGCCCTGGTAGCCGAGCCAGCCAGGGAGAGTCCATATCTGGCCATACGCCCTTCTACCCCTGTCCGCCGATCCCGGGGGCGTCCTGGCCCTGCTGTCCGCCGGCTTCCTCGTCCTTGCCTGCGTAGATGGCCGGGTCCCGGCCGAAGAGGGTGGTGGCCTCCAGCAGTCGGGCCTCGATCTCCGGCGTCAGCTGATGGGCCTGGAAGCGCCAGGTCCAGTTGCCCGAGGCCCGGCCGGGCAGGTTCATGCGGGCCTCGGTGCCCAGGTTGAGCACATCCTGCAGGGGGACCACGGCCATGGCGGCCACACTGCGCATGGCCGCCTCGATGAGGGTCCAGGCGGCGTCGTGGCCGTCGGTGCGGAAGTAGCGGCGAAAGAAGTCCCGCTCCTTGTCGGTGGCACTGTGTTCGTACCAGCCCCGGGAGGTGTCGTTGTCGTGGGTGCCGGTGTAGACTACGAAGTTGCGCCGGTAGTTGTGGGGCAGGAACTTGTCGCTGGCGTCGGTGCTGAAGGCAAATTGGAGGATCTTCATGCCCGGCAATTGAAACTGGTTGCGCAGGGCGATGACGTCCGGGGTGATCTCGCCCAGGTCTTCGGCAATGATGGGCAGCTCACCCAGCTCCCGGCGCACCGTGGCGAAGAAGTCGGCGCCGGGACCCGGCACCCAGCGGCCGTTGACCGCCGTTTCCTCCTGGGCCGGCACTTCCCAGTAGGCGGCAAATCCCCGGAAGTGGTCGATGCGCACAATGTCGTACAGCCGCAGCGCGGCCCGGATACGGCCCAGCCACCAGCGGTAGCCGTCCTCCTTCATCCGCTCCCAGCGGTAGAGGGGATTCCCCCAGAGCTGGCCGGTGGCGCTGAAGTAATCTGGGGGGACGCCGGCGACCATGGTGGGCTGGTAGGCTTCGTCCAGGTGAAAGCCCTGGGGATTGGTCCAGGTATCGCTGCTGTCCATGGCGACGAAGATGGGGATGTCGCCGATGATCTGGATATCTCGCTGGTTGGCGTAGTCCTTCAGCCGCTGCCATTGGCGGTAGAAAAGCCACTGGTTCAGCTTGTGGTTGTGTACTGCGGCCGCGTGCTGGCGAGCCGCCTGGGCAATGGCCTGGGGTTCCCGGGCGCGCAGTTCCATGGGCCACTGGTTCCAGGGCAGGCCGTTGTGGGCATCCTTCAGGGCCATGAAGAGGGCGAAGTCATCCAGCCAGTGGGCGTTTTCTGCGCAGAAGTGCTCGAACTCCTCCTGCTGGGCGGGGCTGGCCCGTCGCCCAAAGGAATTGGCCACTTCCCGCAACACTGGCAGCTTCCAGCGGTAGATGGCGCCGTAGTCCACCCGGTCGGCCGGGAAGGGGGGTGCCTGCTCCAACACCTGGCCATCCAGCAAGCCATCGGCCACCAGCTCTTCCAGGCTGATCAGATAGGGGTTGCCCGCGAAGGAGCTGAAGCTCTGGTACGGGCTGTCGCCGTAGCCGGTGGGCCCCAGGGGCAGCACCTGCCAGAGGGTCTGGCGAGTGCGGTGCAGGAAGTCCACCCACTGGTAGGCGGCCTGGTTGAAGCTGCCGATGCCGTACGGGCCCGGCAACGAGGTGGGGTGTAGCAGAATGCCACTCTGACGTCTGTAGTTCATCGAGAATGCTCCGTGTATACCACACGCACAGCCGTCGCCCGGTGGAACACCCGGGGCACGGCTGCCCACGCCTTCAGGATGCCAGCATGCGGCTGGTGGCGATCTGAAGGCCCGCGATCAGCAAGGCCAGACAGAAGAGGACCCAGGCCACCTCCTGCCAGGTACGGGGCTCCTCTTCCAGCGCCTGGGGCCCGAAGACGATAAAGGCTGGCGGCCTGTAGCGGGGAAGCAGGCCCCAGGAGACCAGGGCGCCGCCTGCCAGGCCGCCCAGGTGTCCCCAGTTATCGATGCCCGGCACACTCAGGCCAAAGAACAGGTTGATGGCGATCACGATGAGCATGTTCTGCAGGATCGCCCGCCCCCGGGGACCGAAGTTCTCTCGATAGCGCAAAAAGTAGACGGTGATGGCGCCAGCCAGGCCAAAGATCGCCCCGGAAGCGCCCGCAGATGGCACCGGTGAAAATGCGTAGCTGGCCAGGCTGCCGAAGAGCCCCCCCAACAGGTAGATGGCCAGGAAGCGCAGGTGACCGAAATAGCCTTCCACCATGGGGCCCAGGGCATACAGGGCGTAGAGGTTGAAGAGCAGGTGAAAGACCCCAATGTGCAAGAACATGGCCGTGAACAGCCGCCAGACCTCCCCCTGGGCGATCAGCTCGTTGACCTTCATGCCAAAGGTCCGCAGCACATAGATGTTCTGGGTGCCGTTGAGGTCATTATAGACCACAATGCCGTAGACCACCATGGCCACGAAAACCACCAGGTTGCTTACCAGCAACACCCGGGTCAGCCAGGGTGGCCGCAGGCGGATGAAAAACTGGGGCCGCGGCGGGAAAGGGGCCCCCAGTTGGGGGTCTGGCGTGGGCCTGGGCGCGTACAGTTCCGGTCTGTTCACAAGTCTGTTGCCACCCCTACAGCTCCACCGGCGTCCAGTCCACCCGGCTCTTTTCCGCGATGATGATGCTGATGACCTGCTCCACCGTCTTCTCCAGTTGATGCTCCCGGTTGACCACCACGTAGTCGAACTCCATGATTCGCCGCAGTTCCTGCCGGGCAGTGGCGATGCGCATTTTCAACTTGTCAGGCGGTTCCGTCTTGCGTTCCCGCAGGCGGCGGATCAGCTCTTCTTCGCTCTCCGCGGTCAGGAAGATGGTCACAGCGTTGGGGATCAGCTTGCGGATGGTCGCCGCGCCCTGCACGTCTATGCGCATGATGACGTCCTGACCACTGGCCAGGGCTTCCCGCAGGTGCTTCTTGGGGATGCCCTTGTACTCGCCGTAGACCACCGCATACTCCAGCAGTTCCCCTTGCTCGATCATCTCGGCAAATTCGCTCATGGAGACGAAGTAGTAATCCCGGCCGTGGACTTCGCCTGGGCGAATGGGCCGGGTGGTCGCCGTCACCACGAAGTGAAAGGAGGGGTAATACTGCTTCATCAGGTTCAGGGTGGCGTCCTTGCCCACACCGCTTGGGCCGGACAGCACCACCAGCACGGGCCTGGGCCGGTTCAAACTTTCGTAGAGGGCATCAATTTCGTGGTCTCGTTCTGAGATCTGTGTCACGGTTTGCTTCCGGTTTCCCTACTTTGTATAATCAACAGGCCTCCATCTGAATTCACAGAGCCACAGGGCCGACAAGCCCCGCGGGCGTCGTGGACAGTATAAGGGAGGACGGGCGAGGATTGAAAATTCCGGGCAACTGTTTTGCAATCGGCTGTTTTGCAATCGGCGAGGTCGTTATGCCAATCTACGAATATTATTGCCGGAGTTGTCGGAAGCGGGTCAGTGTGTTCTTTCGCAGCATCCGGGCGGCCAGCGAAGAGGAAGCCCGCTGCCCGGAATGTGATGGGACACAACTGCGCCGGCTGGTGAGTCGGGTACGCGTGTTGCGCTCCGAAGAGAGCCGGCTGGAGGAGATGGCCGATCCGTCGCTGATGGCCGGGCTGGAAAACGAGGATCCCCGGGCCCTGGCCCATTTCATGCGCCGTATGAGCGACGAAATGGGCGAACCCCTGGATCCGGAGATGAGCGAGGTGATCGACCGGTTGGAAGCAGGCGAAGATCCAGAGTCCATCGAACAGTCCATGCCCGAGCTGGCCGGAGACGGGGACTTCTCGGCGTCCGACGACCTGGACGACCTGTAGTAAATCCCGGCAGAAATTCGTCGATGGTTTCCATCAGAGGAAGCGCCCAGAGGGCACCCGGAATTTCTGCCGTGGTAGCTACGCCAGACCGTAGTAGCTACGGTGCGGTCCGGGTCTTCCGGTGGAAAGGCCTGGACCGCACCCTCCACTTATACCCTCAACTCACACCTTCTCGTAGTGCTCCACGTCCAGCACAAAAATGGTGGCGCCCCCCATGTGCTTCTCCACCGGTGTGGGGATGTGAACTTCGCCCGGTTCCATTACCGGGGGCAGGGGCGTCACATACTGAACTCGATCCGGGCAGCTTTCCCGGATGATGTTCAGCACTTCTTCTACCTTGTCATCTTCCACGCCACAGAAGACGGTGGTATTGCTGATACGCAGAAAACCACCGGACGAGCTGGTCAGGGTGGCAGAAAATCCCCGCCGTGCCAGCCGGTCCAACAAATTGCGGCTGTCATCGCTGTTGATGATGGCCATGACTAACTTCATGGGCTTCCCCTCGGGCTGGTAGGCAATCCCGGCAGCTGCTCACCAACCGATTCTGCTGGGGCGAAGCTGCCGAATTTCTGTCGCGGTATGGATGCCAGATAATATCGAGCGTTGAACTTTGCGCGTTACACCGTGCCGTGGGCCCGGCACACCGGCTCGACCCGCTGCCAGATGGCCCGCTGCACCCAGTCCACCGGCCGGGTGGCGTCGATCACCAGCCAGCGGCCGGGTTCCTGCGCGGCCAGGGCCAGATAGCCCTGCCGCACTGCCCGGTGAAAGTCCAGCGCCTGCTCTTCCATCCGGTTCCACTCCTGCTGGGCGCCGGCCTGTTTGCGTGCCAGCCCCAGCTCGGGATCCAGGTCCAGGTAGATGGTGAGGTCGGGCTGGAGACCGCCGGTGGCGTACTGATTCAGGCGGCGAAGCTCCTCCAGGGACTGGCCGTGGCCATACCCCTGGTAGGCCAGGGTGCTGTCGGCATAGCGGTCGCAGAGCACGATCTGGCCGGCGGCCAGGGCAGGCCGGATGATTTCATCCACCAGCTGGGCCCTGGCCGCGGTGAAGAGCAGCGTTTCGGCACGGGGGCTCATTTCGCTGTGGACGGGATCCAGCAGCAGGGCCCGGATGGCGTTGCCGATGGCGGTGCCGCCGGGCTCCCGGGTGGTCAGTACCGGCAGCCCCTGGTCGGCCAATGCCTGGGCCAGCAGGCGGATCTGGGTGCTTTTTCCGCTGCCCTCCGGGCCTTCAAAGGTGATCAGCAAGCCCACCGCTCCCTGCCTAATCCTTGCGGAAGATGCGGACACGGCGGTAGGGCTCGCGACCGTAGCTATGGCTGATCAGGTTGGCCGCCCGCACCAACTGATGCTGTTGGCTGCGGATGGCTGCAGAGCGGGGTGAGAGCTCCACATCGGAAGCCCCATTCAACACCCGCTGGATCCCCTCCTGGGTTTCCCGCATGGCCTCAGTGAAAACATCCACCGGATCCGACGGCACGTGGAAAATGTCGGCCAGGCACTGCTCCATCTGGGTCACCGTGTTGCTGCGCAGGATGTAGATGGGGATGTTCCGCCGCTCGGCATCGGCCAGCGGTTGAGGCTGCTGGCGATAGTAATTCTTCAGCGTCATCACCACATCGGCCGCATTCAGGTTATCCACGATCTGGATGGGCACATCCAGGCTGTTGGCCGCGGAGCGAAGCCGGTTCTGACCCACGCCATAGGGGAAGATCCGCAGGGGCTTCCGGGTTCGGGGCTCCTCGCCGACGTCGTTCGGGAAGCGCTCTGTGGCCGTCGATTCTTCCTGAGCCTCGGTGAGATTCCAGTGAGAACCCGGACGTTCGGCGCCCCGGTGGCTGCCGTTGGCGGTGGCCCGGTTGCCGTTCATCTCGCGCACCCGGCCTCCTCGCCGCGAACGGCCGTCGCTGCCATCCCAATATGGGCGCATGCGTCCGCCATCCGAGAGCTGCTCGATGTGGATCTCGCCGTTTTCGTCCACATAGCGCAGCTCCGGCGTCAATGGGCGGCCCCGCAACAGGGCGTCCACCGCCGCGGCCACATCGTGATGAATGACCATGCGCTGACGATCCTGGATCTCGATCAGCACGTTGAAGGTGGGCGGCGCGCGGCGCTCCAGGACGCTCTTCTGGGTGCCCCGGCGTCGGGCTTCTTCGTCCGACAGGGTGACCGATTCGATCCCGCCCACCAGATCGCTCAGGGTGGGGTTCATGAGCAGGTTTTCCAGGGAATTCCCATGGGCCGTGCCGATGAGTTGGACCCCACGCTCGGCGATGGTGCGGGCTGCCACGGCCTCCAGCTCTCGGCCGATCTCGTCGATGATGATCACTTCGGGCATGTGGTTTTCCACCGCCTCGATCATCACCTCGTGCTGCAGGGTGGGTTCGGGTACCTGCATCCGGCGGGAGCGGCCGATGGCCGGGTGGGGGATGTCCCCGTCGCCGGCGATCTCGTTGCTGGTGTCCACGATGACGACCCGCTTGTGCTCGCCACGCACCCGCGCCGCCTCCCGCAGCAGGGTCGTCTTGCCGACGCCTGGGCGCCCCAGCAGCAGGATGCTCTGGTCGCTCATGACGATATCCCGGATGATCTCGATGGTGCCGTAGACGGCGCGGCCCACCCGGCAGGTGAGGCCGATGATGTCCCCCCGCCGGTTGCGGATGGCGGAAATGCGGTGGAGCGTCCGCTCGATACCGGCGCGGTTATCCGCCCCGAAGTCACCGATCTGGCTGATCACGGTCTGGATATCCTCTGGCGTGATCTCCCGGTCGCTGAGGTACATTTCCCCGTCCACAAACCGGGCTTCCGGCAGCCGCCCCAGGTCCATCACCACTTCCAGGAGATCGGAGCTACGGTTGGCCTTTTCCAGGGATTCCCGCACGCGCTCGGGCAGGATGGCAAGGAGAAGGTCCAGATCATCTGAAATATGGAGTGTTGTCATAGTTGCGTCGTGGGCAGACGAAGTGGCCAATGGAGCCTTGTTCGTTTTCTGGTTAGTCAATTTATCTGTTGTTCGATCCTGTTAGACTAAACTGCGACCCTGTTATACGAAATTGCGACATCGCGTTGTGGTAGATGATGTTCGTCCAGCATTATGTAAGATTCACCTGTAAGACGCCAGGATGGGCTCACCGGTTCCCAGGGCTGGGGGAGGGCTCGGCTGGGGTGCGGGAACGCCGATGGGGAGTTAAGGTGTGCGGGGGCTTCTGGAGCATGAAACTGGGACGGATGGCCTCACCGACGCTTTCCATGGCCGGCACCCGGGCGGGGGTGACTTTGTGCACCCACTGAACCAGGTGTTTGACCATCTTGGCGCGATCGGTGAAGGGGGCAAAGCCGTAGTCGCCCAGCAGGGACTCGACCCCGCCCTGATAGTCGTAGACGCCCACGTAGATGGGCAGTTCTCCTTCACTCTCGGCGATCACCGTCAGTCCATAGCACAGGAGCTGGTGATAGTCCTCCATATCGGGCTGCAGGGTATCGGCCCAGATCTGGAGCCAGTATCCATGTCCGCCTTGCACGATCTGGATACTCCCCCCTACCATCCCCCCCCGAACCAGGACAAAGCTATGGGAGACACCGGGGTACCGCCATTCCACGATGGCGGGCTGCAGGTCGCCATCGGCCTGGATCCCCTCGGCTATCTGCACCCGTTCCGGCGTCAGGCGCGCGTAAAGCCGCCGCAATGCCCAGGCATCTGCTTCCACCTGAGGGCGAATGTCGGCGTAGATCAGATGGGCGTAGCTGGTTAAAAGTTGGGGGCGAAGCCGCCAGATGGTCTGCCGGGCGTAGAGCTGGAACCCTACCTGGCTACAGCTCTTGACCGGCAGGGGCTGATCCGGCGCATCCAGGTAGATCCGGGCGATCTGTTGTTTCGCGGCCTCGTTGATGTAGTGGGAAAGTAGCTTTTCCCAGATAGCGGGGTGGCCCAGGGGCTGATCCAGGGCAGGGGCCAACAGCACAATGTCCGCCTCGGGGCGGCCGGCCCGCTTTTGCGCCTGGAGAAAGCCAACCCGTGCCAGGCCATGCCCTTGCTGTCGAAGCACGTAGGTGGTAACCCTGGTGTGGCTCCAGGGAAATAAGGTGCTCAGAGACGCCCACAGAGGCGACTGGGGCTGTAGCAACGACTGGACAATGTTCAGCGTCGTTGCCTGACGGCCCAGCCGTTGGATCAAGAGGACGTCACTAAATTGAAAAGGGCGAATCACCGAATCGTCTGCTCCTTGAAAGGAGGACCATCTCCATTATTCTTACAGAGCATTCACACAGAGGCCATCACACCCTGCAACAGGAAGCGCCCGCAACCCTCTTACGTGGAAACATTCTACCGGAAAACAGGCCGATTGGCAAGTATCCCGCCATACAAAGCGATTATGTCAATATGCCGGCCAGGCCAATGCCTCAGTGGGCGTCGGCCATGTGGAGCCAGGGGCGATTGTCACCGGCCAGGCGGGCCAGCTTGGTCAGCTGCGCCACTGTTCCCAGCCCGATCAACGCGTCCCCAACCTGGAGCGGGTACTCGGGCCCCGGGCTGGTTACGATCTGGCCGTCGTGGCAACGGATGGCCAGCACGTTGACGCCGGTTTCGGTGCGCACCTGGCACTGCCCCAGGGTCTTGCCGGCCAGGGGCGAGTCCTGGCTGATGCGGATCTCTTCGATGCGCAGCTCCAGCTCCCCCTGGCGCATGATCACATCCAGAAATTCCACCACGCCCGGGTGGAGCAGTTGGGCGGCCATGCGGTGTCCCGTGATCCAGTAGGGGTTGATCACATGGTCGGCGCCGGCCATGCGCAGCTTTTTCTCGCTTTCGTAGAAGTTGCTGCGGGAAACGATGTATACGTCCGGGTTCAACGTCCGCGCGCTCAGAATGGTGAACACGTTGGTGGCGTCGCTGGGCAGGCAGGTACACAGGCCACTGGCCCGGTCGATGCCCGCCTGGATCAACACTTCCTCGTCAGCCGCATCACCGATGATGTGGGGGATGTCCTTTTCATCCAACTCTGCCGCCACATCCGGATCTGCGTCGATAACCACCACCGAAAAGCGGTTGGCCCGCAATCCCTCCACCACCTGCCGGCCCACCCGGCCATAGCCACAGATGATATAGTGCTTGTGCATTTTCCGAATCGTCCTCAGTGTACGTCGCCTGCGCAAAACCCCCCGCAGCTCACCGGCGACAATGTAGTCGGTTACCGTGCTAAAGGTGTACGCCGCGCCCCCCACGCCCAGCAGAATCAGGATCATGCTGAAGACCTGGCCCTCGGGCGACAGGGGTCGGACTTCACCGTACCCAACCGTGCTCAAGGTGATGATGGTCATAAACAAGGCTTCTCGCCACGACCACCCCTCCAGCCACATGTATCCCAGGGTGCCCACAGCCAACAAAACCACCAGGGTGAATATTACGCCCAACAGTCGGGTACGAAAGGTCAAGCCCATGAACGGTCATCTCTCTTGCTTGCATCGCCGGTGACCCTCACCGGTACGAGGGATTGTAAATGAGAAGGGGCGATCCTTCAAGAGAAGATTCGGAGGCAGGGCGTTCCAGGGAGGACGGGACAAGGGGTGCCATCGGGATCCCGATGGCACCCCTTGTCAGGAGAGAGAGGAAGTAAATATCAGAAGGAGCGGCAAGCCCGGAGGCTCAGGGCCGGCGGAACTCAGCCGGCGCAGCCGGGGTCACCGACGGGCGAGGTGCAGTTTCCTCCGCAGGGGCGTCGTCACCCAGGTCCTCCACCTGGGCGGCCCCCAGGGCTGCCGGGCAGTTGCTGCCGCTGAGCAGCTGCACATCATCCACGAAGAAGCTGCTCACCAGCCAGCTGTCGGTGCGGGCCACAAAGTAGAGCTCGATCTCCCGGCCGGCGAAGCGGCTCAGGTCCAGGAGATCCTCGACCCACCCCCCGGTCTCCCGGGCCGTACAGAGGCTGAAGCGGCGCAGGGTGAGCATCCGGTTGCCCTCCCGCACCCGAACGTAGCCAAAGTCGTACCCGCAGAGATCCTCGGATTCCAGGCGATACCAGTAGCGCAGGGTGGCCGGCGCCGAAGCCGGCACCTGAATACGCTGGCTGATCTGAGCCAGTTCCCGGTCGGCGCCGCCCAGCCAGGCCAGGTAGGCGCCGCTGTGGGGCTGCAGAGGGCCGCCACAGAGTCCCGCGTCGCAGATCAGGGGATATCCCCGCCGGGAATACTCATGCCAGGCCAGGCGGCCAGCCTCAAAGTCGCCATTCTGGACCCCATCCACGCAGGTGATTGGCTCCGGTGTCGGTGAGGGTGTCGGTGAAGGTGTCAGTGTGGGCGTGGCCGTGGCGACAGGGGTGGGCAGGGGCGAGATGGGTCCTGTCTGGGTCGGCGTGGCCGTGGGCGAAGGTGTAGCGGTCGGGGTGGCGGTGGGCGTGGGCGAGGGCGTCTCGGTGGCCGTGGCCGTCGCGGTGGGTGTGGGCGGCGCCTGGAGGAAACCAACGTAGAGCAGGCGGTTGGGGGAGCCCGCACCCAGGTTGCTCAACTTGCCCGTGGTGGCGTTGTCCAGCAGGGCAGCCATCACCTGGGCCGGCCATGCGTCCGGGTGATCCGCCAGGTAGAGGGCTGCCACGCCGGCCACGTGGGGCGACGCCATGGAGGTGCCGCTCCAGGTGGCGGTGGCGCCATCGCTGCTGGCCGTGGCAGATGTGATGTTGGCGCCAGGGGCAAAGAGATCCACGCAGCTTCCCTTGTTGGAGAAGGAGGCCCGGCTGTCGTTGGATGTGGATGCCCCCACCGTCAACACGTTGGTCAGCCGGGCGGGCGAGTCGTTGCAGGCGCTGCGGTTGGCATTGCCCGCCGCCACCGCGTAGGTCACCCCCGCGCTGACCGAATTGCGTACCGCGTTGTCCAGGGCCAGGGAAGCGGCCCCACCCAGGCTCATGTTGGCCACGGCTGGCTTCACGTGGTTGGCGGTCACCCAGTCCACCCCGGCAATCACGCCGGAGGTGGTGCCGGAGCCCTGGCAGTTGAGCACCCGCACCGGGTGGAGGGTCACCCCCTTGGCCACCCCGTAGGTGGTGCCGCCCACCGTGCCGGCCACATGGGTGCCGTGCCCGTTGCAATCCTCCGTCCCCCGGCCGTCTAAGATAGCCGAGAAACCGTTGCCGATGCGGCCAGTAAATTCCCCATGGGTGCTACGAATGCCGGTATCGATGATGTAGACATGGACGCCGGCGCCGGTACCGGGGTAGATGTACCGGTTGTCCAGGGGCAGATCCCGCTGGTCGATCCGGTCCAGCCCCCACACCGCGGGGGACTGCTCTCCCTGGATGGTCAGCACCCGATCCTCTTCCACGTAGGCGACGGTGGGATCCTCCTGCAGGGCCTGGACCGCCTCGGGCGGAAGCTCGGCCGCGAAGCCCAGCAGCACATGTTCGTAGGTGTAGAGCACGGAGCCGCCGTACTGATCGGTGAGGCGCTGGGCCAGGGCGGCCGCGCTCACCGCCATGCCCTGGCTGGCGGCGGCCGCTTCCTCTTCCCGCAAAACCACGATGTATTGATTGGGCACCGGTTCACCGGCACTGAGTCCGGGCACCCCCTGGCTGGTGATCACCGGAAGATAGACCCGCTGGGGTGGATCATCCTGGGCCCGGGAAGCCAGGGAGTGGGTCAGCAGGGCCACCAGAGTCACCAGGATCCAGATGGGCAGTCGAGGGAGGCCATGTCGACGACGTGCCTGGTTCTCTTTCATCATGCTCCTTTCCCGCCATGCGCGCCATGAGTCATTGATGGGGGACAATGTCGCTTACTCTCCCAGCATAAGCCTGGGGCGCGCCCGGCGCCAGGGCGCATCTATGCAACCGCTCTGCTACATTTGTGGCATGTGTTTTTGCGGAGACGGGGGCAGCGGGTGTGCTGGGGAACGATTGTTCGGAGGGGGTATCAGCGCAGGGGGAGTGCGTGGCGCTCGGAGGGGGTATCAGCGCAGGGGGAGTGCGTGGCGCGCCGCCTGCGCCACGCACCACGCACTTCATGGGGCACCGCCGACCGACGGACGCCGGGCGGACTACGCCGTCAGCACCATCACGCCATAGCTGGCCAGCCCCGTCGGTCCATCCACGGTTTGCCCGCTGAGGAGGTCGGTGTAGGGGCCGGGCACGGCCACGGTGACGGGCGTGGGGTTGAAGTTCATGAGGAAGATGTAGCGACGTTCGCCGTCTCCTCGCACCTGGGCCGTGACCCCTGGCGGCAGGTCGGTCTCCAGGGCCCGCGCCAGGCCCAGATGGCGGGCCAGCGCGCCGTAGAAGTCGCTCAGGAAGCGGTCGTCGTTGCGAGAGGCGATGTAGTAGGCCTGCCCCTGGCCGAAGTGGTTGACCGTCAGTGCCGGCCGCCCGGCGTAGAAGTCATCCCGATAGGTGGCCAGCACCTGGGCAGACTCGGCGTGGATCAGGTCGCAGAGCTCCCGCGCCGTGTAGAGGCCACTGAGCCCCAGGCTGTTGCCCGGCACAGGCACCACGTGGTTCACGTCGTGGTCGTAGAGCGCGTCGATTTCCTCGGCCCAGATGCCCAGCACGTCCCGCAGGGGGCCGGGGAAGCCGCCCAGGAAGCAGAGGTCGTTTTCGTCCACGATGCCGCTCCAGTAGGTGGCGACGAAGGTGCCGCCGTTGCGGACGAACGCCTCGATGCGCTCGGCCACGCCCGGACGCACCATGTAGAGCATGGGGGCGATCAGCAGCCGGTAGCCCTCCAGCTCCTGGTCCATGTCGATGACATCCACCGGGATGCCCCGCTGCCAGAACGGACGATAGTGGCGCTGGCAGGTGGGCAGATAGTCCTTTTTCTCAATGCGTGGGCCCTGGGCGTCGTTGATGGCCCAGTTGTTCTCCCAGTCGTAGATGAGGGCCACCTCCGGCTGGGTGGTGGTGCCCACCACCCCATCCAGACGCTGCAGCAGCTCGCCTACCTGGGCCACATCCCGGAAGACCCGGGTATGTTCGTGGCCCACATGGTCGACGACGGCCCCGTGGAACTTCTCGCTGGAGCCGCGGCTCTTGCGCCACTGGAAGTACTGGACGGTATCGGAGCCGTGGGCCACCGCCTGCAACGAAGAGAGCAGGTGCATACCGGGCCGCTTGAGCTTGGCCACGGGGAACCAGTTGGTGGTGCTGGGGGTGGACTCCATGAGCATGAACGGCTTCCCGCCCTTCAGGCAGCGGTTGATGTCGTGGGTAAAGGCCACGTTGGCCGCCAGAACCCAATCCGGTTCGGCCCCGTGCCACTGGGGGTAGCTGTCCCAGGAGATCACATCCAGGTGGGGCGCCATCTTCCAGTAGTTGAGCCCGGGGTATGTGCCCATGAAGTTGGTGGTGATGGGCACATCTGGCGTGATGGCGCGCAGGGGCGCCGCCTCGGCCAGCATGAAGTCGATGGTCTGGTCGGTGACGAAGCGCTTCCAGTCCAGGTTCAGGCCATGGAGGCGGGATTCGCCGATGGGGCTGGGCGGATCGATTTGGGACCAGTCCGTGTAGGTATGGCTCCAGAACGCGGTCCACCAGGCGTGGTTCAGGGCATCCAGGCTGCCATATTTGCGCTGGAGCCACTGGCGGAAAGCCTCCCGGCAGAGCTCACAGTGGCATTCGCCGCCGTACTCGTTGGAGATATGCCAGACCAGCAGAGCCGGGTGATCCCGGTATCGCTCGGCCAGTTTTGTGTTGATGATCCGCACCTTTTCCCGATAGATGGGGGAGGTGAAGCAGTGGTTGTGGCGCAGGCCGTGGAGGTTTCGGGTACGGTCCGGGCGGACACGCAGCACTTCCGGATATTTGGCCGAGAGCCAGGCGGGCCGGGCGCCGCTGGGCGTGGCCAGCACGGCGTAGATCCCCCGGGCATGGAGCATGTCCATGATCTGGTCCAACCAGCTGAAGTCAAAGCGGCCTTCCTCGGGCTCCAGCCGGGACCAGGCGAAAATGCCCACGGACATGGCGTTACACCGGGCCAGCTCCATCAGGCGCATGTCCTCGTGCCAGATTTCCTCCGGCCACTGGTCGGGATTGTAATCGCCGCCGTGGAGCAGGTGAGGGAATTTGGGGTTGATGGGGGGATATCGTTGGGGTTTTGGCATGTTTAACTCCTATTCTCCCTCTGGATGTTTAACAACGGTTTTCATCACCTTTGTCCTCCCTTGTGACCTCCCTTGGTCAGGGGATCTGGTTAGATTGGGGCAGGGGGCATTCGGAATTCTGGGCGTTTGTTCTGATGTCAATTTAATGCTATCCTGGGCCTCAGGCTGATTCGCCTTGAATCGCCACTTATTGAAGTTTCATTGCCCCAAAAGCCTGGTTGTTCTGCCAAAATATCGAGACTATGTTTGTCTGACGAAATAAGGTGCCGCAGTCTGGTTGACCTTATTACACGCCCCCTTTCATCCCGGTCATTTCGTCCCGCCTGTTTCATTCCAACCTACGGACAGCGCTTCAATCATGCAACCGATTCCAGCCTACCCCCATCACTTCACTCCCGCAGCCCTGAATGTACAGTTCCAGGTTCACTTCGTCGGAGCGGATGGCACCGTGGTGGAACTCCCCGATACTCCCCTGGTGGCCGGCACCTGTGGCACCTGGGTACTTACCCTGCGCAACCTGGAACGGGATCTGCCCCGGGGCGCGGTCATCACGCTGATTCGGCAGAACATCCAGATCGCATACCGGCTGCAGATGGACCGGCCCCACGGCCGGGATTACTGCACCCTGGAGACAGACAGCCAGGCCCGGCTGCGGCTTCTCGTGGGGCGCTCTGCCGTCAACCTGCTGAGTGTGCTGGTCGAAGACGGCATCTGGCGTCGTGGCGAATCGTGCGTCATCCGCCTGGGGGACCGCCGGCAGGGGGGCGCCGGCGCGGAAGTCTTCTGGAGTACCACCACCGCCACCTTCCTCCTGGCGGTGGACCCCACCGGCAGTGGCCATTTTTGGGGCGTGGCCAGCAATCCGTTGACGTTCCAGGTGGTTGCCCACCATCAGCCCGCTCGCTTCCAGCTTCTGGGGCCCACGGTAGCCGCCTGCGGAGAGCCCTTTACCCTGCATCTGGCCGCCTTTGACCGCAACCGCAACCTGGTGGACCGCTTCACCGGCGCCGTCACCTTCCGGCCCCAGCCGGGGGTCACGGGGCTGCCTGCGAGCTATCGATTCACCCCCCAGGATGGCGGCCTGGCCCTGCTGGAGAATGTCCGCGTCCACCGGCCTGGGGTCTATCGACTAGCGGGAGTCGCCGAGAATGGCCTCGCCGTGACCAGCAACCCCATCGTGGTCCAGGAGGCGCCCGCGTGCCGGGTCTACTGGG
This sequence comes from Litorilinea aerophila, assembly GCF_006569185.2. Lineage (NCBI taxonomy): Bacteria > Bacillati > Chloroflexota > Caldilineae > Caldilineales > Caldilineaceae > Litorilinea > Litorilinea aerophila. The sequence continues at coordinate 40,899 of NZ_VIGC02000034.1, forward strand.
GCGATGTCCATGCCCATGGCTGGGGCGACTCCACCATGTACCTCATGTTCAACCGTACAGACAAGCTGGATCCCCTGGCCCGCCACCGCCAGGGACGGACGGTCGGCCGTTTCGATTTCGCCTGCCCGGCGGCCATGTCCATGGATCCCGAGCGACGGGAGGAAGTTTGGGATGCCTACCGGGCAGCCTGTGCCGCCACCGATGAGCCTGGCGTGTACGTGCCCTTTCTGGCCTACGAGGCCCATCCCACTGCCGGCGATCGCCAGGTCATCTTCCGCGACTACGCAGATGAGCCCCTCCCCTTGCCCATGCGCGCCCCCATGGAGGAGGTGGATGCGGCCTACGGCCAGCGGGAGGATGTCCTGCTCCAGGTGCACATCGGCGGCGATCCGCCCCGTTGGGATCGCTATCGTCCCGACAGGGAGCGGCTGTTGGAAATCTGCTCCGGCTTTGGCTGCGCCGAGTGGCTCTTGCAGCGGGCGCTGCGGCTGGGCTATCGGCCGGCCATCTGTGGCGCCTCGGACCTGCACCTGGGCCTGATGGGGGCCCCCCGGGCCGTGGAAACCTTCCGCGGCCGCTTCGGCCAGAAGTTCCCCATGCGTCAGCGGGATGCCGCCTATGGCAGCGGCCCGGTGACAGCCATCCTCGCGCCCGAGCTCAACCGGAACGCACTCTGGGCAGGTCTCGTGTCCGGGCAGACCTATGCCACCAGCGGCGCCCGCCTGTATCTGGATGTGCGCGCCAACGGCCAGCCGCCCGGCAGCGAGGTAAAGCTGGCATCGACCCTGCAGCTCGCTGTGGCCTGCCACGCCTGCGCGCCCCTGGATCGGGTGGACCTGATCGTGGGCGAATATTGCGTCCGCTCGTGGGAGCCCCACAGCCTGGACTTCAGGCTGGATCTCACCCTGGCAGCTGGCCAGCTGCCAGGAAGCTGGCTCTACCTGCGGCTGCATCAGGTGGACGGCGAGTATGCCTGGTCCTCGCCCATCTGGCTGGAGCATCCGGGTCCGCTGCCGTCTCCGGGGAATTTGCCCCGCTGGAACGCGCAGGAGACGCTGGATCTGGGCGCCTTCGGGGAGAACGCCGCCACGCCCCATCTGGCCGATCTCCAGCGCTATCTGTCGGTGGAAGAAGATCCCACCCAGTTCCACCATCTGACGCCGGTGGATGTGCTGGAGCTCAGCATGGGCCGCTGCGCCCTCTTCTACTGCACCTGGTCGGCAGCGCATCTGCCCATGAGCATTCGCTGGTTTTTCGAATTCGAGATCCCCAAGATCCGCTACGACCTGGGCTGGCGGGACTACGGCGCCTTCGATGAATTCGAGTACGGCCCCCGCCTGATGGCCGCCCAGGCTGAAGGGAGATGACCATGCCAGAACGTCCCAACTTGATTTTGATCCTGACCGACCATTTCCGTGGGGACTGCCTGAGCCGGCTGGGGCACCCGGTGGCCGAAACGCCCCACCTGGACGCCCTTTCCCGAGAGGGCGCGGCCTTTGTCCAGGCCTATACCCCCTGCCCCTCCTGCATCGCAGCCCGGCGCTCCCTGATGACCGGGTTGACCCCCTACAGCCAGGGCATGGTGGGCTACCGGGATGGTCTTCCCTGGCCCTATGCCGTCACCCTGGCCGGTGAATTGACCCGGGGCGGCTATCAGACCATCAACATCGGCAAGACCCACTTCCACCCGCCCCGGCTTCACCTGGGCTTCGAGCAGTTGATCGTGCCAGAGGATTACGAAGAATGGCTGGCCCAACAGCCCGGTGTGGCTGTGGACAAGTACGCCCACGGGGTGGACAGCAACTCGTGGATGGCCCGCCCCAACCATCTGCCGGAATCGCTCATGGAGGAGACCTGGTTCGTCAGCCGGGCCCAGGAATTCCTGCGCAAGCGGGATCCCACCCGGCCGTTCTTCCTCTGCCTATCCTTCAACGGTCCCCATCCCCCCTGGTGTCCACCTCAAGTATACTATGATCAGTTTATCCATCGGGAAATGCCCCCGCCCGCGGTGGGCCCATGGGCCGCCCACCACGCCGAGGAGGCGGAGTATCCGCTGGACGTGAATGCCTGGCGGGGACGTCTCCCGGAACACCAGCTCCACCGGGCCCGGGCAGCCTACTTCGCCTACCTGGCCTATCTGGATGCCCAGGTGGGGCGGCTGATGCGCACCCTGGCCCGCAGCCGGCTGTTGGCGGATACCTTCATCCTTTTCACTTCGGACCACGGCGAGATGTTGGGCGACCATCACCTGTGGCGCAAGACCTACGCCTATGACGCCTCGGCCCGGGTGCCCTTCCTGGTCCACCTGCCCCGGCAAGTACCGGGCCCGCGCAACCGGGAAATTCGCCAGGTGGTAGGCTGGGAGGACATCCTGCCCACCTTCCTGGACGTAGCCGGTCTCCCTACCCCGTCCTCGGTGGAAGGGCGTAGCGTCCTGCCCTTGTTGCGGGGCGAAGTGGTGGACTGGCGCCCCTACTACCACGGTGAGCACGCGCCCTGCTACCACCCGGAGAACGCCAACCAGTTCCTCACCGATGGCGAGTGGAAATACATCTGGAACCCCATCACTGGCCAGGAGCAACTTTTCCATCTGGCCACCGATCCCCAGGAGCGCCAGGAGCTGGCGGAGGACCCAGCCTATGTAGCCGTGCTGAAGGAATGGCGGCAGCGGCTCATTGCGGAGCTGGCCCATCGGGAGGAAGGACTGTCCGATGGCAAACGGCTGATTCCAGGGGATGTCCCTGTCTGGCGACCATCTGTCTTGGGCGGAAAAGATTCGTAGAATGGCCATTTCTGTGGTAAAGTGTGGCCAGCCTGTGCATCATTTGAGCGTGGGGACAACGGGCCGGCCGCCCACCTGACCCGATGAGTCAGCGGAGGGGCAAGATGACGGGCCGGCGCGTTGCTGATTCCAAGAAAAAGGGTCTACGAGGAGGTATGGATGGCCGCCACTGTCATGGACGAGGTGATGGAGAAGACGCGGGAACAGGTGGACATGGAAGCCCTGGGCCGGGCCGCACGCGCGGCCAGCCGGGTTCTGGCCACCCTCACCACCGACGTCAAGAATCAGGCCCTGCTGGCCATTGCCGATGAGCTGGAAGCCCAGAGCCAGGCAGTCATGGAGCGCAATGGGCTGGACATCGCCGACGGCCAGGCCAAAGGGCTCAGCGATGCTCTGTTGGACCGGCTCCTGCTCACGGAGCAGCGCATCGCCGGGCTGGCCGCGGACATCCGCCGGGTGGCCTCCCTGCCCGACCCGGTGGGTGCCGAGATGGATAGCCGGGTGTTGCCCAATGGCCTGCGCCTGAGCCGCCGCCGCATCCCCATTGGCGTGCTGGGCGTCATCTACGAAGCCCGGCCCAACGTCACCATCGACATCGCCAGCCTCTCCCTGAAGACCGGCAACGCGGTCATCCTGCGGGGCGGCAGCGAGACCCTGCGCAGCAACATGGCCCTGGTGGATGTGATCCACCGCGCGCTGGATCGGGTCAACCTGCCCCGGGCAGCCGTCCAGTACATCAGCAACCCGGACCGGGCCTACGTGACCCAGCTCCTCCACCTGGATAAATATGTGGACATGATCATTCCCCGGGGAGGGCACCGCCTGCATGAGCTCTGCCGCCGGGAGAGCACCATCCCGGTCATCACCGGCGGCATCGGCATCTGCCACCTCTACGTGGACGACAGCGCAGACCAGGAGAAGGCCTTGGACGTGATCGAGAACGCCAAGGTCCAGCGGCCCAGCGTCTGCAATGCCCTGGACACCCTGCTGGTCAACCGCAAGATCGCCCAGGAGTTCCTCCCCAAGGTGGCCGCCCGCCTGGCCCAAAGCCACGTGGAGCTGCGGGCCACGCCCGACGCCTACGCCATCCTGGCCCAGGGGAACCACGGCGCCACTGTGCGGGAAGCCGGCCCCGAGGATTTCGACACCGAGTGGATGGCCCTGATCCTGGGCATCAAGATCGTGGATACCCTCGACGAAGCCATCGCCCACATCCAGGAACACAGCATGGACCACTCGGACGGCATCCTGACCAACAACTGGGCCAACGCCGTTCGTTTCGTCAACGAGGTAAACTCCTCGGCCGTCTTCGTCAACGCCAGCACCCGCTTCAACGATGGCGGCCAGTTTGGCCTGGGCGCGGAGGTGGCCATCAGCACCCAGAAGCTCCACGCCCGGGGGCCCATGGGCCTGGAAGAGCTCACCACCTACAAGTGGGTCTGCCTGGGCGACTGGCACATCCGGCGTTGAAGCCCGGCGGGTCCCCGTGTCCGCCCACTGTCGCCAGACCCGGGCGGATGAAGGGGTGGCGACGAAGCGCAGCTACGAGCTGCGCCTACGACCAACAACCATGTCCCGTAGGGGCGGGGCTTGCCCCGCCCGCTGTCGCCCCATCCCGGCGGGTGAAGGAATGGCGACGAAGCGCAGCTACGAGCTGCGCCTACGACCAACAACCATGTCCCGTAGGGGCGGGCTCCCGTGCCCGCCCACCCTACGCCGGCCATCCTGGATCCGAGACGCCAAAAATCGCCTGAAAGTTCTGTACCTGAAAATCCTATAACAGTCCAGCGGTCTCCGCACTGACAAGAAACCTGACAAGAAAGGAATCCCCCGATGCTTGCCAAGGTTCAGAGCTGCGCCGTGGTCGGCCTGGATGCCGAACTGATCCACGTGGAGATCGACATCGCCAGCGGCCTGGAGCGCATCACCCTGGTGGGTCTGCCGGACACAGCCGTGCGGGAGAGCAGCGAGCGGGTGCGCGCAGCCATCACCAACAGCGGCTATTTCTTCCCCCAACATCGCCTCACCATCAACCTGGCGCCAGCCGACCTGCGCAAGGAGGGGCCCGCCTACGACCTGCCCATCGCCGTGGGCATCCTGGTGGCTACCCGCCAGGTCCCGGCCGAGCTGGACGACGCGCTCATCCTGGGCGAGCTGAGCCTGGACGGCAGCGTGCGCCACGTCAACGGCGTCCTCTCCATGGCCACCATGGCCCGGGAACGGGGTTATCGGCGCCTCTTCGTGCCTCGGGTGGATGCGCCCGAGGCGGCCCTGGTGGAAGGGCTCTGCGTTTACCCCATCGACAGCCTGGCCAGCCTGGTGGAACACCTGACCGGCGTGCGACCCATTCCGCCCTACGAAAACACCCTCCGCTTCGACGCCGCCGAGGAGCCCCCCTACCCCGTCCAATTCCAGGACATCAAGGGGCAGGAGCATGCCAAGCGAGCTCTGGAGGTGGCCTGTGCCGGCGGCCACAACTGCCTGCTCAAGGGGCCGCCCGGCGCCGGCAAGACCCTGCTGGCCCGGGCGTTGCCCTCCATCCTGCCCCGGCTGACCCTGAGCGAGGCCCTGGACGTCACCCGCATCTACTCGGTGGCCGGGGCCCTGCCCGAAGGCCAACCCCTCATCCGGACTCGTCCCTTCCGGGCGCCCCACCACACCATCAGCCATGCCGGCCTGGTGGGCGGTGGACGCTGGCCCCGGCCGGGGGAGATCAGCCTGGCCCATCGGGGCGTTCTCTTCCTGGACGAGCTGCCCGAGTTTGGCTCCCGGAACCTGGAAACCCTGCGCCAGCCCCTGGAGGACCGGGTGGTGACCATCAGCCGGGCCAGCGGCTCTCTCACCTTCCCCGCTTCGTTCATCCTGGTGGCGGCCATGAACCCCTGTCCCTGTGGCTACTACGGCGACGAGCACAAGGAGTGCACCTGCTCCATGTCCATGGTCCAGCGCTACCAGAAGCGCATCAGCGGCCCCCTCATGGACCGCATCGACATCCACCTGGAGGTGAAGCGGGTGCCCTTCCAGCGGCTGGCCGCTCTGGAAGGCGGCGAAAGCTCGGCGGCCATCCGCCGGCGGGTGGAGCAGGCCCGACGCATCCAGGCGGAACGCTTTGCCCCCCTGGGCAAGCCCAACCTGGTGGTCAACGGGGACATGAGCCCCGGCGAAGTGCAGCGCTTCTGCGCCATCGACGAGACGGGCCGGAACCTGATGCGGGCAGCCGTGCAGAAGATGAACCTGAGTGCCCGGGCCTATCACCGGGTGCTGAAGCTGGCCCGCACCATCGCCGACCTGGCCGGCGAGGAGCGCATCCAACCCCACCACCTGGCCGAGGCACTCCAGTATCGGCCCCGGGCGTTGATCTGAAGCGCCGGATGAAGAGGAGTTTCATCCCTGTGGACCCCTGTCCGTGGCGGACGCAGCAAGCAGCGCTCCTACGGCGGCGTCCGATGGGTGAATTCCGACCATCTTGAACGGGACCCATCGCGACGGCGGGGCGTCCCCAGATTTCGGTGGATCTCGTAGGTGCGGTTTCCATACCGCATAAACAAACGATTGTCCCGTTTGGAAACGGGACCTACGGCGACATCCGATGGGCAGATTCCGACGCCCTTGAACGCCCCCCTGGGAACGGGCAATTGGACAAAGGGACGCTGGATATGGCACGATCAGAAGCTGTAGTTGCTTCTGTTCCACCAGACTTCCACCCACCCGACTTTTCACCGTCGCAGGAGGACGGTACGCCATGATCAACGGCAACCAACCCGTGCGCATCGCCATGGTGGGCTGCGGCGGCATGGCCCGCAACCACACCCGACGCATCCTACAACAACAGGACACCACCCAGATCTGCTTCGCCTGCGAGCCGTCTGGCCAGGCCTACGAGGCCTTCTGCGAGCTCTTCGCCGAAGTGGGGCTGGAACCGCCGCCCAACGTGCCCGACCTGGAGCAGCTGCTCCAGGATCATGCTGATGAGTTGGACGCGGCCTTCATCATCACGCCCCACGCCTTCCACCACGATCAGGCCCGGGCCTGCCTGGAAGCCGGCCTGGATGTGCTGCTGGAAAAGCCCATGGTGCTCAATGCCCAGGAGGCCGAAAGCTTGATCCAGGTCCGGGATCGCACCGGCCGGCTGCTGGTGGTCTCCTTCAACGGCAGCCTCTCCCCCCAGATCCGCACCGCAGTGCAGTTGCTGCGCTCGGGCGAACTGGGCCAGATCCTCAACATCCACGCGGTGGCCTGGCAGAGCTGGAAGGCCGGCACCACGGGCACCTGGCGTCAGAACCCGGCCCTGGCCGGCGGCGGCTTCCTTTTCGACACGGGTGCCCACATGCTCAACACCGTGGCCGACCTGGCCGGCGAGGATTTCGTCGAGGTGGCGGCCTGGCTGGACAACCGGGGGACGCCGGTGGACATCCTGGGCACTGTCATGGCCCGCACCCGCTCCGGCGCCTTCGTCACCCTGAGCGCCTGCGGCGACACCATCAAATCCTGCGCGTCGGACGTGCGGGTCTTCTGCACCCAGGGCATTCTCCAGACGGGCATCTGGGGCGAGCGACTCCTGCTCCAGCGGTCGGGTGAGGCAGACCTGAGCCCGGTGCCGGTGCCTCCCTCCCTGGGCCAGTGGGAACAGTTCCTGCGGGTGCGCCGGGGCGAGATGGCCAATCCCTGCCCGCCGGAGGTGGGCCTGCGCATGGCCCGCCTGTGGGACGCCATCCAGGCTTCGGCCGCCCAGGGCGGCGTGCCCGTGCAAACCGGCGCGTGAGGTCACCCCGGCGGCAGGTTCCAGGCGGCTGCAGGGTCAACGCTGCGGATCGACGCTGACAGTTGAAGACCGAAGACCAGGGGGTGCGTCCCATCGGGGCGCACCCATGACCAGGATGGAGAAACCAGATCCATGGCCGACTCCAACGACTTTGTTCATCTGCATACCCACTCGGAATATTCCCTCCTGGATGGCCTGGGCCGGGTCAAAAAGCTGGTGGCCGAGGCCAAACGCCTGGGGCAGCCGGCCCTGGCCCTGACGGATCATGGTGCCATGCACGGCGCCATTGAGTTTTTCCGGGCCTGCCGGGACGCGGGTATTCAGCCCATCATCGGGCTGGAGGCCTACCAGACCCTTTGGGGGCGGCCCATGACCGGCCGGGAACATCAGCTGGACCGGGAGAACTACCACCTGCTGCTCCTGGCCAAAGACATGACCGGCTACCGCAACCTCCTGAAAATCTGCAGCCAGAGCCATCTTCGGGGCTACTACTACCGGCCACGGGTGGATCACGACTTCCTCGCGGCCCACGCGAAAGGGCTGATCTGCACCACCGGCTGCCTGGGCGCAGAGGTGCCCCAGCTCCTCATGCAGGGCAAGGAGGAGGAGGCCTACCAGCGGTTGGGCTGGTATGTGGATGTCTTCGGCAAGGAAAACTTCTTCATCGAGCTGCAGGAGCACAGCATCCCCGAGCTGGTGGAGGTGAACAAGGTCCTGATCCCGTGGGCCAAGAAGTTCGGCCTGCAACTGGTGGTGACCAACGACGTCCACTACGTGCGGGAGGAAGATGGCGGCCCCCACGACATTTTGCTCTGTGTGCAGACGGGCGCCAGCGTGGACGCGCCCGACCGCATGCGCATGAGCGACGGCAGCTACTTCCTCAAGAGCCGCGCCCAGATGGAGGAGACCTTCCGCCCCCTGCTCGACCTGGAGGATCCTTTTGGGCGGAGCGCCTTCGACAACACCCGGCTGGTGGCCGAGATGTGCCAGGTGGATCTGGAGGATCCCAACTACCACCTGCCCGACCTGCCCATTCCCGAGGGCTTTACCTACGAAACCTACCTGCGCCATCTCACCGAAAAGGGGCTGCGGGAACGGTATGGCGACCGCGCCGATGATCCGGAGGTGCAGGAGCGGAAGGAGCGGGAGCTGCGCATCATCCACGAGATGGGGTTCGATGTCTACTTCCTCATCGTGGCGGATCTGTGCAACTTTGCCCGCAGCCGCAACATCTGGTGGAACGTGCGCGGGTCTGGCGCGGGCTCCCTGGTGGCCTACTGCATCGGCATCACCGGCATCGATCCCCTGAAGAACAACCTGATCTTCGAGCGCTTCCTCAACCCCGGCCGGGTCACCATGCCCGACTTCGACCTGGATTTCCCCGACGACCAGCGGGAAGAGATGATCCGCTACACGGTGGAAAAGTATGGGGAAGATCAGGTGGCCCAGATCGTCACCTTTGGCCGCATGAAAGCCCGGGCCGCCATCCGGGACGTGGGACGGGCCAAGGGAATCGAGCTCAAACAGGTGGACCGCATCGCCAAGCTGATCCCGGCCATCCCGGGCAAGCCGGTCACCATCCAGGATGTGCTCACCGAGGGCCACGAATTTTACAACCCGGAGCTGGTGGAGCTCTACCAGCAGCACGAGTGGGTGCGGGACCTCCTGGACACCTCCATGAAGCTGGAGGGGGTGGCCCGCCATTCCAGCGTCCACGCCGCGGCCGTCATCGTGGCCGACCGGGAGCTAACCCACTACACCCCGCTCATGCGCGGGAACAAGAACACCATCACCAGCACCATTACCCAGTATGAGTTTCCCATCCTGGAGTCCATCGGCCTGCTGAAGGTGGACTTCCTGGGCCTGAGCACCCTGTCGGTCATGCGGGAGGCGGCCCGGCTGATCAAAGAGCGCCATGGGGTGGAGTATAACCTGAGCACCATTCCCTTCGAGGGGCCAGAGGCAGAAGATGCCTTCAAGCTCCTCTCCAGCGGGGAGGTGAGTGGCGTCTTCCAGGTGGAAAGCCAGGGCATGCGCCGGGTGCTCACCGAGATGCGCCCCACTTCCTTCGAGCACATCGTGGCCACCATTTCCCTCTACCGGCCCGGCCCGCTGGAATACATCCCCCAGTTCATCCGTCGCCTCCACGGCGAAGAGCAGGTGGAATACAAGCACCCGGCCCTGGAGCCCATCCTCTCGGAGACCTACGGGATCTGCGTCAGCGGTGACGCGCTGATCACCGAAGCGCGCACCGGTCGTCGCTATCGGCTGGCTGACATTGGCCAGCTCCAAGAGTTCCACGTACAGGGGGTCGATGCCAATTGGCGACCGGCGATAGGGCGTGTGACCCACTGGATTGACAGCGGCGAGAAGCCCGTCTATCGCATCACGTTGCGCAACGGCGCCAGTACCAAAGTCACCGAAGACCATCGTCTCCTGACCGAGTTCGGTTGGCGTCCTTTGCGTGATCTCAGGCCGGGTGACTACGTGGCTGTGCCCCCTTCCCTGTTTGGTCCCCAAGAGACTGTTCAGCCGGTAGATCGTCGACGGCTACGGGTATTGGCCTATCTCTTAGGGGATGGCAGCCTGGCCAGCGCTGCCTGCGTTGACTTTGTCTCCAAAGATCCGGCCTTATTGGCCGAATATGAGCGCTGCCTGGAGGCATTCGAGGGGGTTCGTCCCCATTTCACAAAACAGGTCCGTGGTGTGATCCGAATTGGCGCTTCTAAGAAAGCGGGCGCTGGAGACTACCATACGCCCAATGTCCTGTTGGCCTGGCTGCGTGAACTGGGGCTGAAGGCGCCAGCTGGCCAACGGCCAGGCGGCGTCCGCAGCCATGAAAAGTTCATCCCCGATTTCGTCTTTGGTTTAGGGACGGAAGATCTGGCCTTTTTCCTGGCATCCCTGTGGGACTGCGATGGATATGTCAGCCATAAACTCTGTCACTACCGGACAGTTTCTCCGCGGCTGGCGGAACAAGTGCAGACATTATTGTTGCGGCTGGGGATTCAATCTGCCATCTATCAAAGTCAATACGCGGTCGGCCGGGGGACACAACAGCGCACCAGTTACCAGGTGACCGTTTACGATACAGCCCGTTTTGCTGCCCTGCTTCAACCCCACATGGTATCGGCCAAACGGGACGTGGCCTGCAACCAACAGCGTTCTCCCACCCTTGCCCGCCAGCCTTTTTTAGAGGAGGTGGACGCAGTCCGTACCCTCTCCTATCGAGGGTTGATGGAAGCCTATGGCGTCAGCCGCCAGCATTTCTACCCGAAGGGGCGTGCCAGGGAGCGTATTTCCGCCCGGGTGGCAGGTTCATTGGCAGATGTAATGCCCCTCCCCGAAACCCGCAGGCGGCTCAACCTGGCCTGGGAGGAAGTCGTCTCCATTGAGTTCGTCGGCGTGGAGCATGTGTACGATCTGACCGTAGAGGGTCTCCATAGCTTTGTGGCCGATAACATTGTCGTCCACAACTGCGTCTACCAGGAGCAGATCATCCAGATCCTAAGCCAGCTCGCCGGCTACACTCCCGGCGAGGCCGACCTGGTGCGCCGGGCCATCTCCAAGAAGAAGGCCTCGGACATCGAGAAGCATAAGAAGATCTTCGCCGAGGGCTGCGCCAGGAACGGCATTCCCAAAGAGGTGGCCCACGCCATCTACGCGGACATCGAGTATTTCGCCCGTTACGGCTTCAACAAATGTTTGCCGGGCGACGCCGAAATCGTGGACGCGGCCTCTGGCAGGTTGGTACGGGTGGCGGATCTCTATGCCGGTACGGTCCAACTTGCGGAGACTGTCACCTGCGATGTGGCGCACCTGACCCTGAGGCCGGGGCGTGTCTCCGCTGTGATGGATAATGGGGTAAAGCCGGTCTATCGGCTCACCACCCGCCTGGGGAAACGGCTCGAAGCAACGGCCAATCACCCCTTCTACACCCTGGAGGGCTGGCGACACCTGGAAGAGCTGAAGCCAGGGGATCGGATCGCCGTACCCCGGCGTCTACCTGTGGAGGGAAGGCAGGAGTGGCCGGATCATGAAGTGATCGTGCTGGGACATCTCCTGGCCGAAGGCAACCTCTGCCACCCACACTCGGTCTACTTCTACAGTCAGGATTGGGAGCAGGTCGAGGATTATGTCCAGGCCGCCGAACAGTTCGATAACGTCCAATGCACCGTCTCCAGGCATCGGGAAACATTCTCGGTCTACGCCAGGCGTATTGACCGACGACAAGAGCCGGGGATTGTCCCCTGGGCCAGAAAACTCCGCATCTGGGGGCGAAATGCCCGCGATAAAGAGATTCCCGGGGCTGTATTCGAGCTGACCAACCGGCAGATCGGCCTGCTTCTCAGCCGCATGTGGGAAGGCGACGGACACATCAACGTCCATGGGCGTAGCCTCTACTACGCCACTGCGTCAGAACGCCTGGCCCGGCAAATGCAACACCTCCTGCTGCGATTCGGCATCATCAGCCGTTTACGGACGGTTCAGTTTCCGTATAAGGAGGGACGTGTTGGGTATCAGCTTTTCATAACGGGCCACGACAATATCCAGATCTTTGCGGAGCGAATTGGCTGCTTCTTCGTCAGCCGGGAGCGCCAGGCCATGCTCGAGCAGCTGTTGCTCAAAGCGCCCCTGGCAAATGGAACCAGTATGGTCTGGCGTAAATACCACGGCAGAAATTCGGCGGCAATGTCTCTGGTAGAGCCTATCAACGAATTTCTGCCGGGATTTACTAAAGACATTGTCCCGCTGGGCGTCAAAGCCCTGGTGCGTGCAGCCAAAGAGCGCACCGGCATCACCTGGGCGCAGGTCAAGGCCGACTGCGGGGTGGCCCAGCGCGAATTTTATCCAACGAATGCGCCCACCAAACAGGGTTTTACCCGCCAGACTATCCAGCGGCTGGCCGATTATTTCGACGATGATGCGTTGCGGCGCTACGCCGATAACGACATCTACTGGGATGAGATTGAATCCATTGAATACGTCGGCGAAAAGCAGACGTACGATCTGGAGGTCCCCGGCACCCACAATTTCATTGCCAACGACATCCTCGTCCACAACAGCCACGCCGCCGACTACGCGGTCATCACCGTGCAGACGGCCTTCCTCAAAGCCCGCTACCCGGTGGAGTATATGGCGGCCCTGCTCCTGGTGGAACGGGACAAGACGGAGAAGGTGGTCAACTTCATCAACGAGTGCCGCCGTATGGGGATCGACGTCCTGCCGCCAGATGTGAACTACAGCGGCCTGGACTTCGAGATCCAGGAGCTCCCGGCCGATACGCCCACCATGGCCCACCGGGACCCCCAACTGGGCTACGATTTTCCCGTGCCGCCCGGCAGCGCCATCCGCTTCGGCATGGCAGCCGTGAAGAACGTGGGCGAAGGGCCGGTCAAGGCCATCATCGAGGCCCGGGAAGAGGGTGGCCCCTTCACCAGCCTGGAGGACTTCTGCGACCGGGTGGACCTGCGCCAGGTCAACCGCCGCGCGCTGGAATGTCTCATCAAGGTGGGCGCCTTCGACCGCTTCGGCAAACGCACCCAGCTCCTGGCCGTTATCGACGAAATGGTGGCCCGCTCGGCCAGCACCCACCAGGCCCGGGAAAGCGGCCAGCTCTCCATGTTTGACCTCCTGGAGGACGTGAACGCCGCCGAGGTGTCGCCCATCCGGCTGCCCGATATCGAGGAGGCCAAAGGCCGGGAACGGCTCCAGTGGGAGAAGGAGCTGCTGGGCGTCTATGCCATGAGCCACCCCCTGCAACACCTGGAAGTGGACCTGCGCAACCTGGTCACCTGTGGGTGTAATGAGCTGGATGCCCGCTACGACGGCAAGAACGTGATGCTGGCCGGCATGATCGCCGGCGTGCGCACCATCACCACCAAGAAGGGCGATCCCATGGCCTTTGTACAACTGGAAGATCTGCAGGGCCAGTGTGAGGTGGTGGTCTTCCCCCGCACCTACGCCGAGGTCAAGGAGCTGCTGATCCCGGACAATGTGGTGGTGGTGAAAGGCAAAGCCCAGACGCGCGAAGGGCAGACCAGCCTGCTGGCTGACAGCATCCAGACCTACATCGACCGGCCCGTGGTCAAGGATGAGGACGAGAGCAGCCGATACCAGAAGCCGCTGCTGGATGTGGCACCGACCATCAACGGAATGGCCGTGGCCGAAGAGGAGCTAGAATACATGGACGCCTACACGGACGACGACCTGCCCCTGGCCGAGGAAAGCCCCTTCCGGGATGTTCCGCCCGCCTGGATCAATGCTGCTGCCCCTGCCGACGCGGAAACCGCCGATTCGGAGGCCCATGCGGCGACGTCCTCCCCAGCGGAATCCCAGGAGCCGACCGCCGCCCCTGCTCTGGCAGTGGTGGAAACGGCCCAGGCCTCAGCCGCGCCGCCAGAGCCGTCCCCCACTGCCGGGCCAGGCCGGGACCGCCCGTCGGAAGAATCAGCCACCAGGCGTGCCGTCCCGGGGGAGGAACCGGCGGCGAACCAGCCTGACGGTTACGCCGACCGCGCCGCCCCGAGCAATGGCCACGGACGCGGTAACGGCCACAAGGCCCACCAAGATGATCCCGCCCCAGATAACGGAGAGGACGAGGCCCAGGGGGTTGAAAAGCGCAAAGGCACCAGACGTGGCAGCCAGCGTGCTGCCCGGGCGTCCCTCGAACCTCGGGTGCTGGAAATCACCTTCCGCTGTAGTGGCAATCTGGAGCGGGACAAATACCGGCTCAAGGAAATTCACGAGACAACCCGGGATCCTCGGGGGCGGGATCGCTTCTTCATCGTTCTCAAGAGCAACGGCCACGCCCGCAAGCTGGCTTTCCCCAACGATCCCTGCACCATCAGCGACCGCCTGCTCCACGAGCTGACCAAGCGCTTCCGGCTGGAGGTCACGGTCACCGATTCGGCCCCGTAGGGACCACGTACCACGCACCATGCATCATTTTTGTTCCAGGGCCTCCAGCTCGGCCCGGGCATGGGCCAGCTCGGCTTCCAGGCGGGCGATCTGCCGGCGCAAGATCTCGGCCCGATCCATGGGCGATTCCTCTTCAGGCTCCCCTTCCGTGCCCAGGCGGCCATCATCTCGAATGGCCATCACGTGGACCGCCCACAGGATGGCGGCCAGCATGCTCCGGGCCACTTCTTCGGCGGTGGTCGCGGAGAAAAAGCCGGCCTCTGGATCGCCCAGGAGCCAGAGGAGGAGCCGGTAGACGGCCTGGGCCAGGTAGAAGAGGATGAGCAGAGCCCCCACCAGGGCCACGCCGTAGAGGTAGACCTTGCGCGGGGCAGCGCTGCGCTCGGCCAGGCCGGCCCGATCCTGTCGGCGGGCGATCCCCTGGACGGCTCGCCAGTGGGCAGCCCAGATGGGCGCGCCCACCGCCAGGAGGCTCAGGCCGTTGGCTAGGGGCTCCGGCCAGAAGGGACCACCCGGAGTGCTTGCGCCTGTCCCCAGCACCGCTTCCAGCAGGATCTGGATAATATCTGCCGCGCCGAACCAGAGGAGGCCCAGGCCGGTGGCGGCCACGGCGTAATAGTAGATACGGCGCACGGTGGCGGCTTCCTGACTCTCGCCGTAACGGTCGGCTTCCTGGCCCAGGATGCGCCAGTGCCAGCGCCAGGTAACCAGGCCCACGGGAATCAGGCCGACGGGCGTGGCCAGATCCTGGAGTAGCTCGGCCAGGGTGCCGCTGCCGGCGCCAAAGGCGATCAACAGCAGCTCCCGCAGCAGCCCGGCCGCCGGGACCAGGGTGGCCAGGGCGCTGATCACCACGGCGCCGTACAGGTAGAGCCGCCGCAGGGCACTCTGGGCCTCCGCTGGCCGCGTGGCGGTGATGGCCTGCCAGCGGCGCCAGTTGACCCGGGCCAACAGCCCGCCCAGGAGCAGAATGGCCAGCCGGTCTGACAGGGCGCTGCGCCACCAGCCCACCTCCACCGCCGGAACCAGGCGCCCCACCACGGCCAGCCAGACGGTTTCCAGAATGCCGGAAATGCCGGCGATCACCAGGCCGAGGCCCACCAGGCCGGCCAGCACCTGGTAGACCTGGCGCCACAGGGCGGCGTTGCCCGACTCCTGGCCGTAGTCGCCGTCGGCCACCAGCACCCCATGAAGTGCGGCCTGGACGGCGCTGCCCAACACCACCATCAGCAGCCGGTGGAGCCAGAGGCTGGGCCAGATCTCGATGTCGGCCAGCCCGGCACCCAGGGCCAGGAGGGCGATTCCCCGCAGCAAATCATAGGCCCGGACCAGCACGAAGCCCACGGCCACGGCCGAAGCAGCATACAGGAAAAACTTGCGCAGACCCGCCTGGCGTTCTTCATCTGTCACCAGACGGGTCTGGATGTAGCGCCAGTGGAGCACGAAAATGGGCGTGGCCACCAGGAGCAGGCCACCCTGTCGCGCCACCGTGTCCACCAGGTAGCGATCCCGATTTATCTCATACAGGGCGGGCGACTCCAGCCAAAAGTCC
Source organism: Litorilinea aerophila (assembly GCF_006569185.2). Lineage (NCBI taxonomy): Bacteria > Bacillati > Chloroflexota > Caldilineae > Caldilineales > Caldilineaceae > Litorilinea > Litorilinea aerophila. The sequence continues at coordinate 56,916 of NZ_VIGC02000034.1, forward strand.
GCCAGGATACGCAGCAGGTTGTCCAGGGCGCTGATCCCGACGATGAAGCTGATGAAGGCGATGCCATAGAAGTAGAGCCGACGGACTACGGCGAAGCGCATGCCTCTCTTCTCCTCTCCCCTGGTAGATGTCCCCTGGCCAATGCTACTGTTTTGTCCCTGCCCCGATCTTTCGCCACGCTCAATAGAAAAATTCCATGGCGTTGATCTTCCAGCGCCCATCCTCGCGGATGACCTCCACCGTTCCCCGGCGGGTCCAGGTGGAGCCGCCGCCGAAGAGGCCGCCGCTGGTGTAGGTGTCCACCTCGAAGGTGACCAGGGCCCGATCTGGATCGTTGGGATCGGGCTGAGTACTCAGGATGCGCAACCGCCGTGCGCTGTTGGTATCCCGGTAGCCGCCACTGCTCAAGGGGCCGTAGCCCGGCTCCTTGTCCGCCTCCTCCAGAATGCGCTGGCTGTATTGCTCCCGGGCCTTGAAGAGGTCGCCCTGCTGCAGGGCCACAAACGCGTTGTAGACGGGGGCCGAGGGCGTGTCTTCTTCCAGGTAGGTCGCCTCTCCCCACCCCCGGCCGCCGGTCCAGGTGACACTGATCACGGCGGCCAGAAGCAGCACGGCGACCACGCCGATGACACCCCAGGTGAAGCGATCCATTTTCCATGCCATGGTGAGTTTACGGCTCCTGCTGACCTGGCTTGCCAGCCTCGAACTGGGTCAATTCAAAGGTCCCCTGGGAATGGCCGTCCACAAACTTGACCAGCAGGTGCGGCGGCTCCACCCCGATCCAGAGCCGAGTCTTGCGGCCGCTGCCCTGGATCTCTACCAGCCAGGTATCAAAGGTGCCGGCCGGCACCTGGACCGTCTCCCGCTTGAGCACTTCCAATGTGACCCGATCCAGGGTGGCAGAGACGGGCAGGAAGCTGTTCAGGCGAGTGGCGTAGCCCTCTTCCAGGGGCAGGGTCCGGGCCAGAAGCGGCAACGTGCGCACATCTCGCACGTCGCTGGGCACATTCACTCGCTGGTAGGTGGTCACATCCTGCTTGGTAGTCAGGCGCAGATCCACCTGACCGGACGCGTAGATAGTTTCCACCTCTTCCTGGCCATCGTCCCCAACCCGAACCATGAGCGTCCGGGCCGGGCGCAGCCCTTTGTCGCCCACGTCAACCGTCACGATCTCCTGCACCCCCTGGGCGGAGATCTCTCGGCGGATGGTCCAGCCCCCCTCCGGCCGGGCCAGGATGTCGAACCGGGCCGTTCCCGCGTAGTTGTCGTTCAGGTCGGTGATCCGGTAGGTGCTGACTTCACCGGCCTGCCAGGGTGCCTCGTTGAAGCGCAGGGGCTGGATGGTCGGCTCGTTGCAGCCGGCCAGGGCGAGCAATGTCACCAGCCACAGGAGCCAGAAGGGGCGCCCGTTTCGGGCCCGGAAGGGCCACACCCCGGCCTGCCAGTCAAATTTCCACGTCGTTGGTGTCACCATACTCGTCCGCTTGATCCTTCCCTCAATCGATCTGTTTACAGACGAATTATACTCGACTCCCCTGCAAAAAGGGCATTTTTCAACGCAAAGCCGCAAAGGTGCAAAGACGCAAAGAAACGCAGGAAAGAGTAAACCGAATCAGCGTTCATCTGCGTGGGTCAGCGTCCTACACTATCTTTGCACTTTATTTTCAGCCACAGATAACACGGATTACTCAGGCCGCGCCGCATGGGGCGAGTGCGCATCTGAGGATGCGCACTCCTTGAAAGGATCACCACCGCCACGCGGAGTCGGCATCCTCAGATGCCGACCCAGTCGCTGCGCAGCCGTGGTCATCCTTTCATCCGCCTAGGTCCGGCACCATGGGGCGGCTCCCAGCCGCCCCTACGGCAAACCGGCGCCTTTTCGCGATTGGCGACAGCGGGTGGGCACGGGGGCCCACCCCTACGGCGACGGGCGCCCCGTCGTAGAGGCGAATCATGATTCGCCCTCCACATGCCGGACAGCGCATCCGTCGCCGTCCCTTCACTCGCCGGGATGTGGCGCCATCGCTTTTTCGTCATCTCCTCTTGTACGCAATTTGTCGTAGAGCGCCCTACTTTTGACCGATTTTGAATGGATCTGGCCCCTTAAAAGTCGGAAAGCCGTAGACAATCCGTCGGAGGGATGTATAATTGATTTTAAAATCATGTAAACTGGCGTTGTGTTGTCGGGTTATTCCGCTTGCCCCTTTCTGCTCCAACTCCGCTGTCGATGTGTCTTGTGTCCGTCGGCGGAATTCACTCCACCCTGTTACCCAGGTTCTATCCCCGATGGATGTTAGCCGGGGCATGCGTGAGAACGTGTGGCTATGAACAAGTACCTTCACTTGATGAGGTTCCTATTTATCCTGCTGACCCTGCAGCCTGGCCTGGCGGCCTGTCAGGGAATCCGGGCGCCTGCCCCACCGCTGACCGCCGTTGCTGTACAGCTCAGTTGGACCCACAGTTCCCAATTCGCGGGCCTGTACGTGGCCGATCAGCAGGGCTATTACGCCGAGGAAGGCCTGGACGTGACCTGGCTGGAGGGAGGACCCACCGTCGACCGGCTGGCGGCATTGCTGGCGGGCGAGGCCCAGTTCGCCATTGCCAGTGGCCCCGAGATCATCCGGGCCCGGGCCGCCGGGGCGCCGATACGGGCCATTGCTACCATCTTCCGCCGTTCGCCCTTTGCCTTTTTCAGCCTGGCGGACTCGGGAATCACCAGGCCGGAGGATTTCGGGGGTAAGGTCATCCAGATCCGGCCCCGGGCGCGCCCCATCCTCTATATTCGACTTTTGACAATGAGCAAGTGCCTCAACGAGTGTTGAGTTGAGACAGCACCTTTACAATTGAGCAATCGAGCCAAGATCAGGCCGCTTTGGCAGCGTTTTGGCTCTTGACCACGACCTTTTG
>NZ_VIGC02000035.1 GCF_006569185.2 Litorilinea aerophila
TACCTAGGAGATAACCAGACACAGGTTGGCCTGCTGTTCTGCTGATGGTTATTCAGTTTTCAATGTGCGTCACGATGTGCTGATGGTTTCATCGCTAAAACCGTCACGATGTGCTGATGTACGACAAGTAGGCGGTAGGTGGGCGGTGGGGGCTAGACGGGCAGGGTGCGGCCGGTGTAGCGGCGGCCGATGTCCGCGGCTTCCCGGCTGCGGGTGGAACAGATCTTGACGCCCTCGTCGATCATCTGGACCACGTTTTCCGGGGTGACGCCGTTGAGGAAGGCGATGCCGGCCGCGTCGCAGGCCGCCTTGACCCGGGCCCGGGCCGCCTCCATCTCCGGCGGGTAGGGCGGGTCGTGGGCGTCCTTCCAGCCGAAGGACATGCCCATGTCCCCCGGTCCCCACTCGGCGAAGGCGATGCCCGGCACCCGGGTGCTGAGCTCTGCATTTTCCAGGGCCCGGCGGTTCTCGATCTTCAAGCCCAACAGGAGCTCCCCGTTGGGGTTGAGGGGCCAGACGTCGGCTCGATCCAGGTATTCGGCCACCGACACCCCCCAGATGGCCGCAGCGTGGCCCTGGCCGCCAGATCCCCGCCGGCCCTGGTCCAGCCCCTGCCCCACTCCGAGGGTGTGGAAGGGATAGCGGGCCGATTCCACGAAGACCTTCACCGCGGCGGGCGTCTCCGCATGGCAGAGCAGGATGCCGTGGACGCCCCGGGCCAGCACCTGTTTGACCATCCAGGCGTTGGCGCGCATGACATGTTCGTCCGTGCCGTCGGTGGGCAGGGTGACGATGACCGCGGGCGTGCGGTGGCCGCTGCGGGTGGGCCCGCCGTCCACCAGCCCCCGCATGAAGGCATCCAGCGCGCCCATGTCAAACGCGCCGTGTTCCAGCTCCACATTCAAGTAGTCGGCCCAGGTCTGGACCGCGGCCAGGCCAGCTTCGTAGCTGACCTCGGGGACGCCCGTGTAGTAGACAGGCTGTCCCTGTTCCAACAGCTCGATGACACGGTTGATCCGGGCGGGCATGGGGCAGCTCCTTTCGGTGGAAGTCCGAAGTTCGGACTCCGGACTCACTCTCCCGCTTCGCCATCCAGGATGGCGTTGACGGTCTTCAGCTCCTGCTCGGTCAGCACCCAGTCCGCGGCTTTGGCGTTGCTCTCCACCTGTTCGGGCCGGGTGGCGCCGGAAATCACAGAGCTGACCGGGGGATGGGCCAGCAACCAGGCATGGGCCAGTTCGGTCATGGTCCGTCCCCGCTCCTCGGCCCAAACCGCCAGCCGCTCGATCTTGTCGTAGTTGGCGTCGGTCATGTACTTCTGGACGTAGGCGCTGGATTCGCCCCGGGAGCCGGCCGGCGGCGGCTCGCCTCGCCGGTATTTGCCCGTCAGGAAGCCACCGGCCAGGGGGAAGTAGGGTAGGAAGCCCACGCCGTTGGCCGCGCAGTAGGGCAACACCTCCTGCTCCTGGCCCCGCTCCAGCATGTGGTAGTGGTTCTGGACGCTGACAAACGCGCTCCAGCCCCGCAGCTCGGCCAGTACGTTGGACTGGGCCAGCTGCCAGGCGGCGAAGTTGGACGCGCCCACGTAGCGTACCTTGCCGCTGCGCACCAGGTCATCCAGCGCCCGCAGGGTCTCCTCGATGGGCGTGGTGGCATCCCAGCGGTGGATCTGGTAGAGGTCGATGTGGTCGGTCTGCAGGCGGCGCAGGCTGGCCTCCACGCCGTTCATGATGTGGTAGCGGGAGGCGCCCACGTCGTTGGGGCCATCCCCGGTGGGGTTGTAGACCTTGGTGGCCAGCACCACCCGGTCCCAGCGCCCCTGGAGGGCCACGCCCAGGGTCTCCTCAGAGCGCCCCTTCTGGTAGACGTCCGCAGTGTCGATCAAGTTGATGCCCAGGTCCAGGGCGGTGTCGATGATGGCGTTGACGCCGGCCTGGTCGACCTTGCCGCCGAACTGGTTGGTGCCCAGGCCGATGACCGAGACACGCAGGCCGGATTTACCCAGCTGTCGATATTCCATGGATGAATGCTCCTTTGGAGGGTTACAAGTGACACGTAGACAAGTTCAAAATATTCAGGCTGGCCACGAACCTTCCCTGTCCATCAGCCATTAGCCATTCTCCATTATCCGTTTTCCATTAACCATTGTCCGTTCCCGCATCCAGCCGGTAGAAGGCGATGGCGTTGTCCCGGAAGAGCCGGCGCAGCTCCTCCTGGCTGCAGCCCTCCACCGCCCAGGCCAGGGTCTCCACCCAGCGGGGGTAGTCGGTGGCCTGGACCGCGACGGGCCAGTCGCTGCCGTACATCACCCGGTCGAAGCCGAAGGCCTCGATGACGTGGTCGATGTATGGCTTCAGCTCCTCCCGGGTCCAGCGACGATGGTCCGCCTCGGTCACCAGCCCGGAGACCTTGCACCAGACGTTGGGGAAGGCGGCCAGCTCCCGGATGTGTTCCCGCCAGGGGTCCAGCTGGCCCTGGCGGATATCCGGCTTGCCGATGTGGTCCAGGATAAAGGAGACTTCCGGGCACTGGGCCACCAGACGGATGACCCCCGGCAGCTGGAAGTGGTAGATGCAGATGTCGAAGCTCAGGCCATAATCGGCCAGGGCCTGGACGCCCTTCACAAAGTCCGGCCGCAGGCAGAACTCCGGATCCGGCTCAGACTGGAGGATACGGCGGACGCCCTTGACCAGGGGCATCGCGGCCAGCCACTCCAGGTCGGGGCGGGCGGCATCTCCCTGTTCCAGGGGCGCCCAGGGGACCATGCCCTGCAGGCGGGGCTCCTCCCGGGCCAGCTCCGCCACCCAGGCCGCCTCCTCCCGAAACTGGGCCGGGTCGCAGTCACACTGGAGAAAAACCATCTTCTCCACCTGGACCGGACCGATGGCCTGGCGGTAGTCCTCCAACAGGTAGGGGCGATTCAGTACCGGGTTGCCCGTCAGCCAGGAATAGCGCAACCGGTTGGGATCCCACAGATGGACGTGGGTGTCGACGATGGGGAAGGGGAGCATGGTGGTGCCTCCGTATGGCGGTCAGGGTGGTAGTCAGGCTATAGCCGGCTCAGGAACTGGAAGATGGCATCGCTGTTGCCGGGCAGATTCTCGTGGCCGAAATCCGGGTAGATGCGCAGGGACTTCTTGCTGCGGATCTTGTTGTAGGCGGCGAACTGGGTGGACGGTGGGCAGATGCGGTCGGCGAAGCCGGTGGCCATCATCACCTCGGCCTGGATGCGGGGGGCCAGGTGCTGGACGTCGATGTAGCCCAGTTTGGTGAAGATCTCCTGCTCCCGCTCGTGGAGGGGATCGAAGCGGCGGAAGTACTCCTCCAGCTCCGCGTAGGCGTTCTTGGCCAGCTCCAGATGCCAGACCCGCTGGTAGTCACAGAGGAAGGGGAAGACCGGCGCGGCCAGCTTGATGCGGGGCTCCAGCGCGGCGCAGGCCAGGGTCAGGCCGCCGCCCTGGCTGCCCCCGGTGGCGCCCACCCGGTCCGGATCCACCTCCGGCATCTCCATGACGATGCAGGCCAGCTGGGCCGTGTCCAGGAAGATCTGGCGGTAGAGCAGCTTGTCCGGCGAGTCGTCCAACCCCCGGATGATGTGCCCCCGCAGGGTCCAGCCTGCCACGCCGCCGGGATCCTGGGAGAGCCCGCCCTGGCCCCGGCAGTCCAGCGCGGCCACGGTGTAGCCCGCGGCCACGTAGCCCAACTTGTCGGACCAATCGCCCGAGCTACCGGAATAGCCGTGGAACATGAGCACGGCCGGGTGAGGCCGGGGCGCGTCCTTGGGGTGGAGCAGTTTGGCGTGGACCCGCGCGCCGCCCACACCGGTGAAGTAGAGGTGAAAACAGTGGGCGAAGGGAACCTGGAACTCCGCCGGGACCAGCTCCACCTGGGGATCCACGGCCCGCATTTCGGCCAGCGCCCGCTCCCAGTAGGTGTCGTGGTCTGCCGGCCGGGGATTGGTGCCCTGGTAGGTCTGCAGTTGCTCAAAGGGCATGTCAAAGAGCAGCGGCATGGTGTGCTCCTCTAGCTACGTTTGGTTCGGTGAAAAAGTTCGGTTGGTCATACCGATTGTTTTACGAAGTGGCGCTCATGATTCCGTAGGTCCGGTTTCCATACCGGACGAGCGGTCTATGCCTCTTGGTTAGGCAATCGGTATAAGAAGGAACAACGAAAAGCGTGAAATGACCCCAAATGATAAACAGCCGTGCTCAGAGATAGCGGCTGAACAGCTGACGAGTGGCGTCCCGGACGGTGGCCACCCGTCCCGCGGCCACCAGGCCCAGGGCCAGCAGGCCCAGCAGGGTATCCTCGGGCGTGGAGCAGAGCCGGTATTCTGCCTGCAGCCGGGCCGCGATCAGGTCCCGCAGGGTGGCGAAGCGCTGGGCCACGCCGCCGGAAAAGACCAGCCGCCGCCAGCCGGGCGTGCCGTCCGGGGCAAGGCGCCGGGCCGCGGCCTGGTAGTTCTCGGCCATGTGTTTGAAGGCCGCCCGAAAGAGGTGCCCCACCGACAGGTTGTCCTCCCGGATGTTGGTGATGGCCCCCGCGCTGCCCCCGTCCACGGCGAAGAAGTTCAGGTTGACCTCCAGGTCCGTCTCCGGGATGGCAGTCACCGCGCTGGCGATGTAGCGCCACGGGTCGCCCACGGTGGTGCGCTCCGCCCGGTCCAGCTCCAGGAGCAGGTCCACCAGGGCGTTGAGGGCGCGGCCGGCAGGGATGCTGGTGATGGTGTTCAGGAAGCGGCCGTCAAAAAAGGGCCGAGTCTCGTAGTCCCCGGGTTGCCACCGGGAGACGATCTGGCTCACCTGGGAACCGGTGGAGATGTTCAGGGAAAGCTCGTCCTCCTGGACCAGCGCGCCCACGATGGCGCACTGGTGGTCACCCACGGGCATGAAGCAGGGCAGGCGCCGGCCGTCCACCTCTACGGTGTAGGGCGCCTCGGTCACCGGGCGCAGGGCTGGCCAGCGCAGGCGCTCCAACCCCAGGGCGGCGATGACCTCCCGATGCCAGTCGCCCGTGGCCAGGTTCAACGCGCCGTGGGACGCGGCGTTGGTGGGCTCGGCGCAGGGCGTCTGGCCCGAGAGTTGCCCCAGCACGAAGTCCGGCAATGGCGCGGGCACCAGGGGTTCATCGGGCAGCAGCCCTTCCTCGGCCAGCCAGAAGAGGGCGCAGAGGGGCAGCCCTGGCCGCAGGCCGTTGCCCAGCTCCACGGCCGCCTCCGGCCCGATGCGCTCCCGGATGACGTCGAAATGGCTGCCCGCGCCCGACGGGTGGGGCAACAGGGTGCGCTGGTCCCGCCAGGTGATGGCGTTGGAGCGGGGGCGGCCCGCCGGGTCGGTCAGCACCAGGCCGTGCATCTGGCTGCACATCACCAGGCCGGCCGCCTCCGGCTCCAGGGAGAGCAGGCGCCCCAGCAGCTCCTGCACCTCCGCCACCACGGCCTGGGGCTCCACCTCGAAAAAGTGGGGCGGCAGATCGGGCAGGGGAGGCGGGAACGCCGTGCGTACGATGTGGTGAATGGTCAGCTCGTCCAGGTTGAGGACGGCCCCCTTGATGAAGGTCGTCCCCAGGTCGATGGCGATCAGCTTCACCGGATCTCTCCTCCAGGGGTCTGGATGACGTCTTCATCCGCTCGGGGCGGGCCACCGTAGACCATCAGCCCGGCGAAGACCAGGGTGGCCACGGCCAGCACGGCCAGGATGGTGACCATGGTGACCCGGGGCCCCAGGGCGTCGAAGAGCTGGCCGATGAGGAAGGGGAAGCTCATGGCGCCCAGGCTGGCGCCCACGAAAAACCAGCTGGTCACGTTGCCGTTCAGGGTGATCCGGCGCTCGGCCCAGGAGATCACCGTGGGGAAGATGGACGCCATGGCAAAACCGGTGCCGAAGGTCCCCAGCCAGATGATGGGGCTAGAGCGGGGGAAGAGCAGGATCAGGCCCACACTGGCCAGGCAGCCCAGCAGATCCAGTAGGAGGATGGTGCGGGGCCGCAGGCGGGCCGCCACGGGAATGGCCAGCAGGCGTCCTGCTGTCAGAGCCCCCCAGAAGAGGGAGGTCAGGTAGGCGGCCGCGGCCACGTCCGCCAGCCCCAGGGTGGTGGCGTAGGTGTAGATCCAGCCGCCGAAACTCACCTCCGCGCCCACATAGAGAATCATGAAAAGGGCGATCAGGGCCACCAGGCGGGGGTTCTCCACACCCCGACTGGGGCCGGCCGGGCCGCTCCGGGCTGCCGGGCTGGGCAGGCGGGCCAGCCACAGGGCCACGGGCAGGAGGAGCAGGGCCAGGATCCAGTAGGCCCAGGTGATGTCGCCCGTGGTCAGCACTGCCTGGGCCACGATGATGGGCGAGATGAAGGCGCCCACGCCGAAGAAGAAGTGGAGGCCGTTCATGAATGGACCCACCCGGCTGCCGTGCACCCACACCAGCAGCGTGTTGCCCCCCACATCCAGGGTGCCTTCGGCGACGCCCAACAGGAGCAGCACAGCGGCCAACCACCAGAGCACCGGCAGGGTTGGCGCCAGGGCCATGGTGGCGGCCATGGTCAACAGCGCCCACACCATCACCGGGTGGCCAGCCATGCGGTCGTAGATGCGGCCGGCCAGCAACGAGCCGCCCAGGTAGCCCAGGGAACGGGTGGTGAAGAGGAAGCTGATCTCGCCCAGGTGGGTGCGAGTGTGCTCGGCCAGGCCGGGCAGGGTCGGCCCCAGGGAGGCGCTCACCAGCCCCAGGCCGATGAAGGCGGCGTAGTAGCCGATGGTGCTGGCCAGGGGGCGCAGCGGGCGGGTCCCCGGCTGGCCGATCTGGGTTCGGGTGGCGTCGGCGGTGATGGGCAACGCTCGCTCCTCTGGCAACGGGTGGTGGGTGGCTGTGCAGTCAGGCAGCCCCGGCCGCAGCCCAGGGTTGACGTCGGATGCAGGCTGGCGTCCTGGTGGTGGGCTTGGGTCCGGATAGGATGGGGATCATTGTAGGCCAGCCCGGCAGCGGTGTCAACAAACGGGGCGTTGCGGGTGTTTTAGCCTCACCCTCCCACCAACCCCATGAGCCACAGCACGCCGCCCCCTACCACCAGCAGCCAGATGCCCACGATCATTGCCGCGGCCCACCGGCTGCGGGGCAGGCGGGCAGGCCGCGCCGCGGCCGCCGCCCGGCACTCCTCCCACACCGGCCGGGGCACCAGGGCGATGGCCAGCCAGATGCCCAGGGGCAGAAGCAACAGGTCGTCCACATAACCCAACACCGGCACGAAGTCGGGAATCAGGTCCACCGGGCTCAGGGCGTAGGCCACCACCAGCCCAACGACCACCTTGGCCGCCAGGGGCACCCGCGGGTCCCGGGCCGCCAGGGAGAGCGCATAGAGATTGCGTTTCAGGGCCTTCGCCCGTTCCCGCCAGGATGCCAGCATGACGCGCCTCCATTTTCATTTCACACATCCCCATTTTGGGGTCCCGTTCAAGATGGTCGGAGTCCGCCCATCGGACACCGATTGTCCCGTTTGTTGCTCATTAACAAATTAATCTGACAATATACCGAGACCCCGGCACAGATTGAAATCTGCGCCTGGCGGGGACCAAACCGGCTGGAAGCCGGTTCAACCGGAGCGCGCCAACCTGCTTCAGCAGGTTTGTTTACACGGAGCCTGGGGATTCATCCCCTGGCGGACATGCGCAGACCCGGGCACAGATTGAAATCTGCGCCTGGCGGGGACCAAACCGGCTGGAAGCCGGTTCAACCGGAGCGCGCCAACCGGCTTCAGCAGGTTTGTTGGCACGGAGCCCGGGGATTCATCCCCTGGCGGGCAAAACCGCCTTGTCCCCCCCGCCGATCTGGAGTATACTACGGTCAGCTCATTCAACCCATCTTGATCACAACCTGACCCATCTCCCGGTCCCCCGAAATGGCAAAACGCTTCCCGGAACGACTCCCCGAATCCATCCAGCAGGATCCCGACCGCGGGGCCGAGCGCCGGGTCTACGACGCCCTGTCCCAACTGCCCGACTCCTTCACCATCTTCTACAGCGTGGCCTGGCTGGGCCGCACCGACGCCGGCGCGCAGGACGGCGAGGCCGACTTCGTGGTCGCGCACCCGGATCTGGGCATCCTGGTGCTGGAGGTGAAGGGCGGCGGCATCTGCTTCGACGCGGCCAGCGGCGCCTGGTCCTCCACCAACCGCCACGGCCAGACCTTCGAGATCAAAGACCCGGCCGAGCAGGCCCGGCGCAACAAATACGCCCTCCTGCGCAAGCTCCAGGAGTTGCCCGGCTGGGGCAACCGCTGGGTGACCCTGGGCCACGCCGTGGTCCTGCCCGACGTCACCCTCCCCGGCGGCCCCCTGCGCCCGGACCTGCCGGCGGAGATCCTCATGGATCACCACCAGCTCCAACAGATGGAGGCGGCCATCGGCCGGGCCTTCGCCTACTGGCAGCAAGAAGACGCCCGGGGGCAGGGCCTGGGCAGCGGAGGCATGCAGCTCCTGACCAACCTGCTGGGCCGCTCTTTCCAGCTGCGCACTCCCCTGGGCGTGGCCCTGGCCGCGGACGAAGCCCGCATCGTGGAGCTGACCGAAGAGCAGATGCGCATCCTGGACGTCCTGAGCCAGCAGCGCCGGGCCGCCATCCAGGGCTGCGCCGGCTCCGGCAAGACCATGCTGGCCCTGGAGAAGGCCCGGCGCCTGGCCGCCGAGGGCTTCCAGGTGCTCCTCACCTGCTTCAACATCGCCCTGGCCCGCTACCTCCAGGAACGGGCCCCCCAGGGCGTCCACGTGGCCCATTTCCACGGGCTATGCGAAGAGCTGGCCGACCAGGCAGCCCTGCCCCTGACACAACCCCAGGACGATCTCCAGACCTACTACGACCACACCCTGCCCGATTACCTGCTGGATGCGGTGGACCGGCTGGGCCCCCAGTTCGACGCCATCGTGGTGGACGAGGGCCAGGATTTCAAGGAGAACTGGTGGCTGGGCCTCCAGTACCTGCTCCGGGACCGGGAACAGGGCATCTTCTACGTCTTCTTCGACGACAACCAGAACCTCTACCAGGGCGTGGATCACATCCCCGGCATCATCGACCAACGCCCCTACTCCCTGCAGGAAAACTGCCGCAACACCCGAAGCATCCACCGGCTGGTGAGCCGCTTCCACCCGGCCGGCACGACCATCCGCTGCCGCGGGCCGGCCGGCCGCGAGCCCGAGTGGATCCCGTATCAGTCCGAAGCAGAGATGCTCCGCCTCTTGCGCAGCAAGCTCCACCAACTGGTCAACGAGGAAGGCATCGCCCCCGGCGACCTGGTGATCCTCACGCCCCGGGCCGAGCGCCGTTCTGCCCTCAAGGAAGGCACCCAACTGGGCAACTTCGTCCTGACCCGGAAACCCCTCCCCCGAGGCGCCAACCAACTGTGGGTGACCACCATCCACGCCTTCAAAGGGCTGGAGCGCCCGGTGGTCCTCCTGGCCGAAATCGACGACCGGGCCGGACACAATCGGGAGACCCTCTTCTATGTAGGCTGCTCCCGGGCCCGGGCCCATCTGCTCCTCTTCCATGATCGGAGTATGGACCCGGCCACCCTGACAGTCACCGGGTAAGAATGCAGCCCAGGGTAAAGCTGTCAGCGCCCAGGCGTCGGCATCTGGATCAGAGAGCCCACCGGCCGGGCAGGGAGCCGGGACGCGACCACCACGGCCTGGTCGTCCAGTTGGGGGCGGTAGGTAGCCAGCCACGGCTGCCCTCGATAGGCGGTGACCACGCCGGTCAACAGCCAGTAGGGCAGCCTGCCACTGATGACCAGCCCCCGGTCCGCGGGGATGGACGGCAGCGCGAGCTCCCGGGCTTCGCTGTAATCCACATAGGCATCCACCAGCCTGAGCTCCAGGCAGATGTGGTCGGCCGTTTCCACCACCTGCCACCGGAGCGGCTGGTGGGCCGCCGGGTTCACCTGCAGGCGAACGGTCGAGGGCTGGACCCAACCCAGGCGAGGGTCGAACTGGAACAAGGACGCCGGCGCAACGTGGATGGCAACGGCCGCGTAGAGCCAGGCCGGCCCCCGGCCGTACAGGGCCAGGGACTCGCCCTGGGGCAGATATTCCAGGACGGCGGGCAATTCTTCCGGCTGCCAGGTGTGGGGGAGGGGCCCCAGCCCCATGTCCTGGGCCAGGCGATCCACCTCCACCGTCATCTCCAGGGGAGACTGGCTGAGGTGGGCCAGGCGTAGCTCCGATTCCTCGTAGTGGAACAGGGCCGCCAGCCGTGTGGCCAGGGCATCCACCACGGGCCCGCCCACCGGGCGATGGCGCTCCAGCCCAACCACCCGGGCCTGCAACACGGGCTTGTGGGCCTGGATCTGCTCCTGGCCCGTCAGGGCGGACCGGAGCTCGGCCAGCACGGCCAGGCCGTGGCGGATGGCCAGATCGCGCCAGATGGGCAGTTCGGTGGAGGCGGTAGCTTCCGGGGCGATCAGGATGGCGTGGGTACAGTGATCGAAAATGGCCTCCTGCTCTGGGGTGGGCCGGCCCCCCACATCCACCAGCAGGGGCAAATGCCGCCGGTTCAAATCCCGGCAGATGCCCTCGACAAAAGAGCGGCTAAATGGGCTCTTGTTGCGGATCAGCCGCACGGTTTCAGGCGGCGCTTCCTGACTCCAGTCGCCTTCGCCGTCGGGACAGGCCCGCAACACATAGTGATCGATGCATTGTGCTCGCAACCGTTGCGTCAGGCCATAGGTAAGGACCGACTTGCCGCTGTGGGGCGGGCCACCGATGGCCACCGCTGGAAATTGATTCATGATGGACACTCCTAAAACTGCCTTGATCGTCACCCTGGGTGGGCAACCCCAGATCGTGACCTTTGCATTGGACTGGCTGCTGGCCCGGGAGCTCCCGGTCCACGAGGTGTTCGTGGTACACCTGTCACCCCAGGATCCACGGCTGCAGCGCTCCCTTCAGAAGCTGAGCCAGGAATTTGTGGACGACCGCTACGCCGGGCAACCCTGCCGTTTCCGGCGGGTCCCGGTGCTCCTGGGCAACCGTCCCCTGGAGGACATCCGCACCGAAGCCGAGGCCGGGGCCGTCTGGTCCACGGTGCGGAACCTGATCGCCGAGTTGAAGCAGCAGGCGTACGCCCTGCACCTCTGCATTGCCGGCGGCCGTCGGCTGATGGGGCTGCTGGCCACCTCGGCCGCCGCGCTCCTCTGCGACCACCAGGACCGGCTCTGGCACATGTACACGCCGGACGCCTTCCGGGCGGCGGCCCATGAAGGGGCCATCATGCACGCGGGGCCGGAAGACGGCGTCCGCCTGATCCAGGTGCCCTGGACGCCGTGGGGGACCTACTTCCCCGCCCTGCGGGCCATGGCCCAGGCGCCGGAGCAGGCCCTGGCCCGGGAGATGGGGCTGTTGACCACGGCCGACCAGCGGCTCTGCCGGGAGGTGCTCCAGCGCCTGACCCCACGGCAACGGGACGTGCTGTGGGCCTTCGCCCGGGGGCTCCGTCCCCAGGAGGTGGCCGAGACCCTCCAGATCAGCCTCAGCACCGTCAACAGCCACAAGACCGCCATCCTGGCGGAGTGCCGGGTGGCCTGGGGGATCAACGAAGGTGAGCATCTGGACTTCCACTTCCTGCGGGAGCGCTTTGGCCGGCTGGTGCACCAGCTGGACAGCAAGGAGACGGCCGGTCCGGCAAGTCGCCCTCCATTCTAGCACAGGGCCCCGGCGGCCGAGATCCGCACTTCTGTTGAGAAAGATCAATACTTCTGCCGAAGCGAACGCGTCCCGGGTCATGCTAGAGTAGGCCCCAGGGGATCCGTCGGGGAAGGCCCTCGACTTCTCCGACGAACCCCCTGATCTGGCTCAAACATGAGGAGGGCGGACGGGGCAAGCCCCGCCCCTACGGAAACCGGTGCCACGTCGTAGCGACAGCGGGCGGGCACGGGGTCCCGCCCCGACGAAAACCGGTGATGGATCGCAAATCGGTGGATCCAGTCCGCGTAAAGCCATCATGCCAGCGAGAAAAGAAACGGAGGTGGATTGCCATGGGAGAGGAAGGGATCGCCCTTGCCGGGCTGTTGCACGACATCGGCAAACTGATGCTGCGCGCGTCCGTTGCCGGCCGTTATACATGGGAACGTACGGCCCAGGGCGATTTCGGCTACAAACACGCCATGCTCAGCGCCACCTTCGTGGAGGAGCTGGTGCCAGCCCAGTGGCGCAAGGAGGTGCTGGGGCCGGTGGGCTACCATCACAAACCCCAAAGCCGCCGCGACCGCATCGTGCAACTGGCCGACCATCTCTCCGCCGCCGAACGCAACGACGGCCTCCAGGACGACCAGCCGCGCGTCGAGCATCCCCGGCAACTGCTGTCGATTTTCTGCCAGCTCGAAGCCGACGATCAGATGTTGCCCACAACCCAACGCCGCTACCTGCCCCTCCAACCGCTGCGGCTGGAGGAAGAGGCGCTTTTCCCGAAGGATGAGCTGTCGCCGGATGAAGTCTGGCGCCGCTACGAGGCGCTGTGGGATGGGTTCCGCCGGGCGGCAGAGGCGCTGCGGGACGCCCACGCCAACGGGGGTGACCTGCCCACCTATCTCGAAAGCATGTTGCTCCTGCTTCAGCGTTACACCTGGTGCGTCCCGTCGGCCTACTATGGCAGCCTGCCCGACATCAGCCTCTATGACCACAGCCGCATGACCGCCGCGCTGGCCGCGGTGCTCGACCGCCCAGAGGTCGACGATGCCTGGCTGGAAGCCATGAAGCAGAAGCCGGAAGCGAGCCCGCGGGAAGTCGCCCTCCTGGTCGGCGGCGACGTCAGCGGCGTGCAGGAGTTCATCTACACCATCACCGCCAGCGGAGCCACCCCCTCCCTGCGGGGGCGCTCCTTCTACCTCCAACTCCTCACCGAGGCAGTGGCCCGCTATGTGCTGCGCCGGCTGGACCTGCCCATCACCAATCTGATCTACGCGGGCGGTGGCAACTTCTACCTGCTGGCGCGGCCGGGCGATCTGGCCCACCTGACGGCCATCCAGCGGGAGATCAGCCGGGTACTGCTCCAACACCACCGGGGCGCACTCTACGTGGCGGTGGCGGGGCTACCCCTGCAGGGAGCGGACTTCTTCAGCGGTCGGATCAGCGAAGCCTGGGGACGACTACACGAACACATCCAGCAGGCCAAGCTGCGCCGCTTCGGCGAGTTGGAGCCATCGGAGCTGGCGCAGCTCTTCCTACCCCTGGGCCACGGCGGCAACAAGGAACAACAATGTCAGGTCTGCGGGCTGGAGCACCCCAACACCAAAGCAGAGCGCGCAGGCGCAGACGCCGAACCGGTGCACAAGTGTCCTGCCTGCCTGGCCTTTGAGGAGCTGGGCGATGCCCTGCGGCGGGCACGCTGGTTGCAGTGGACCGAGGGGAAGCCTGGAGCCGAAGCGATGGCGCTGGACCTGACGGCGCCGCCCGGCACTTACGACCAGGTCTTGGCGGCTTTCGGGCTGGAGGCTGCGCTCCTGGAGAGGGCGCCCGAGGCTGCGCCCACCGCCGCGCGCCAGGTGCTGCTGGCGATCGACGACGACGGGCTGGCGGAGATCCAACCCACGCCCCAGACCGCGGTGGGCCGGCGTCTGCTGGTCAACACCACGCCCCTCCTCACCTCCGACGAACGCCAGGCGCTGCTGCAAGACCCGCACTTCCCGGAAGAGGAACGCCGACAGCTACCGCTCGCCGGGCGGGTCAAGCCCTTCAGCGTGCTGGAACACGGGTCGCGCGGCATCCAGCGGCTGGGCGTCCTGCGCATGGATGTGGACAACCTGGGCGCGCTCTTCCAGCGGGGTCTGGGCGAGCAGGCGAGCCTCTCCCGGGTGGCCATGCTGAGCTTTGCCATCAGCCTCTACTTCGAGGGCTGGGTGGCGAAGCTGGCGGAGGAGGTGAACCAGGCCACGCGTCGCCTGCCTGCCCAGGGAGGACGGCTCTACGCCATCTACGCCGGCGGCGATGACCTGTTCTTTGTGGGCAGCTGGGATGCAGTGGTGGAGCTGGCCATCGCGGTGCGCCGGGACCTGACCCGCTATGCGGCCGGGCATCCGGGCATCCACGCCAGCGGAGGCATTGCCCTGGTGGGGGGCAAGTATCCCCTCTATCAGGCCGCCGAGGACGCCAAACGGGCCGAGGAGCAGGCCAAAGCACTCCACTGGCGGCTCAACGGCGTCCATCGTCGCAAGGACGCCATCAGCTTCCTGGGCGTGGCGCTGCCGTGGACGCTCTTCGGTATGGAAGACGAGGCAGAGATGCCCAATCTGGAGACGGTGCACGGGTTGATGCACGAACTGACCGGGCTGGTCCAGGAGGGTGCGCCCAAGGCGCTGTTGCGACGGCTGGTGGAATTTTATGGGGAGCACACAGAAGCACAGCGTCGGTGGCAGCTCACCCAGGGCCAGAGCGGCTGGGTGGACGACTCCCAGGTGGTGTGGGGGCGCTGGATCTGGCGCAGCGTCTACACCCTGAAACGGATGGAAGAGCGGACCAGGCAAAACGGGCCGGTTCGCCAGCGGCTGGCGGCACTGCGCGGCGCCCTACACGCCAGAGACTACCGCCTCTTCCAGCGGCTGGGCGTGGCCGCGCGCTGGGCAGAGCTACTGGTCCGGGGAAAGGATGGGGATTAGGAGAATCGAGCGATTTTGTGGTAGAGGCGGCTCTCAGCCGCCCCATGGTGCCCTCCCCAGGCGAGTGAAGGGATGGCGACAGATGCGCAGCTACGAGCTGCGCCTACGAGAAATGGCCCGATTTGTGGTAGAGGCGGCTCTCAGCCGCCCCATGGTGCCCTCCCCAGGCGAGTGAAGGGATGGTGACGGATGCGCAGCTACGAGCTGCGCCTACGAGAAATGGCCCGATTTGTGGTAGAGGCGGCTCTCAGCCGCCCCATGGCGCCACATTCCGGCGAGTGAAGGGATAGCGACAGATGCGCAGCTACGAGCTGCGCCTACGGTCATGTATGAAGCGCACTGGTACAACCGCAATGAGCATCCGTCGTTATTACGTTCCAAATTCAATTGTGTTTATTACCCAGGTGGTGGCACACAGAACTCCTGTTTTTGCTCAGCCTGCATTTGTCGATTTGCTGCGAGAACACCTGCGGAAGACACAGCAGTATCATCCGTTTGTACTGCTCGCTTATTGCTTTTTACCCGACCACTTCCACATCATGCTTCGTCCGACAGGGAACAGCACCTTTAGCGACATCATGCACTCACTTAAACCCAACTTTACGAAGGCTTATAAAAATCTACAGGGTATTTCGGGTAACATGAAATTTTGGCAAAAAGGGTTTTGGGATCACGTCATTCGGAATGAAGAGGATTTCTGCCGCCATCTGGACTACATTCATTACAACCCAGTACACCATGGTCTAGTGCAACGTCCTGAGGAGTGGCCGCACTCCAGCTATGTTTACTGGCAAGCACGGGGCGCCTATCCTGAACGATGGGGATGGAGTTTGCCAGCATCCATCTGCGCCGCCGAGTGGTTATCATGTGAAGCGGATGACGATTAATTTAATTTCTTGTAGGTGCGGCTCGCAGCCGCACATTCCTGACAGCCCACGAGACCGTAAGGCGACAGCGAAAGCGCAGCTACGAGCTGCGCCTACGAGAAATGGCCCGATTTGTGGTAGAGGCGGCTCTCAGCCGCCTCATGGTGCCCTCCCCAGGCGAGTGAAGGGATGGCGACAGATGCGCAGCTACGAGCTGCGCCTACGAGAAATGGCCCGATTTGTGATAGAGGCGGCTCTCACTCAGCCGCCCCATGGTGCCACATTCCGGCGAGTGAAGGGATGGTGACAGATGCGCAGCTACGAGCTGCGCCTACGAGAAATGGCCCGATTTGTGGTAGGGGCGGCTGGGAGCCGCCCCATGGTGCCACATTCCGGCGAGTGAAGGGATGGCGACGGATGCGCAGCTACGAGCTGCGCCTACGAGAAATGGCCCGATTTGTGGTAGGGGCGGCTCCCAACCGCCCAATCTTGTCATAATTCCAATGATAACAGGAGGAACGTATGAACAACGATCTCAAAAATGCGATAGAAATCATTATCGCCAATGCCGACAAAGCCGACCTTCTCGTTCAACAAGCCGACAAAATTGGCAAGCAGCTAGTGAGCTATCCGAAGAGAGAGGATAGGCTTTCTACCAGTCAGATTCGCGCTCTCTTTGGTGAAGTGCGACAGATTGAGGCGCAGTGGAACATGGGTGGTCAAAATGCCCAACAAGCATTCCGACGCCTGGTGCTCTTGAAACCCAAATTGGCATATCGCGCTAGAAAGGAGCGAAAACCCGGAGTAGAGACACTGGCAGAGATCCTGATTTATGCGGTCGATCAAGTGATTTTGGAACCAGACGCAGTTCAGCGACATAGTCGCTTTCGTCACTTCGTCGACTTCTTCGAGGCCATCCTGGCCTATCACAAAGCCCACGGCGGCAACTGAGCCCCCATTGCAGATGAAGGAGATCCATCCATGAGCAAGCAGATTCAACTTCGGGGACGCATCTTTCTGGAATTCAACCTGCACGCCGTCTCGGGCCTGCACATCGGCGGATCGGAAGTAGGCGTGGAGATCGGCGGCGTGGACAAGACAGTGATCCGCGACCCGCTCACCAACCGACCCTACATCCCAGGCTCTTCCCTCAAAGGGAAGGTACGCAGCCTGCTGGAAAAGTACGAAGGGTTGCCCCAAAACCAGTCTATCGGTCAAAAAGTATCCATTCACACCTGCGACACCTCGGAGAAATATGCAACATGCGACGTCTGCCAGGTCTTCGGCGTGCCGGGCGAGCGGGACTTCGGCACCCCCACCCGGCTGGTGGTGCGGGATGTCCAGATGACCGCCGAAAGCATCGCCAGGCTGGAGGAAAACGGTCGCACCGACCTGCCCTACACCGAGGTCAAGACCGAGGTCTCCATCGACCGGGTCACCTCCGCGGCGAACCCCCGGCAGATGGAGCGGGTGCCGGCCGGGACGGTCTTCGGCCCCGCCGAGCTGGTCTACTCCATCTACGAGGGCGATGGCTGCGACTCCCAGCGCGACGTGGAGCGTTTTGCCAGGCTGGTCGAAGGGCTGGTGCTGCTGGAGGATGACTATCTGGGCGGCCTGGGCTCGCGCGGCTCCGGCAAGGTACGGCTGGCGCAGATCCAGGTGAAACTGCGCAGCAGGAACGAGCTGCTGCAGCCGGCCCAACTGTTAGGCCAGTTTGATGCGCTCGAACAGCTGGTCGCTGCCCTGCCCCAATTGCAGGAACAGATCCGCGACCAGCTGGCACAGGCGTAAAGGAGACGCCCATGCCCACCCTATCGGTTTACCGGCTCCACTTCCGCGCCGGCCTCCACCTGGGCGTGCGGGGCGTCACCCTGGAGGAGGCCGCGGTCTCCCTGCCTTCCGACACCCTCTTCAGCGCGCTGGTGGATGCCTGGCAGCGGCTGGGTGGCCCAGTGGAGAGGTGGCTGGCCCCCTTCCTGCAGGAGCCGCCCGATCCGCCCTTCGTGCTGACTTCCGCCTTCCCCTTCGCGGGCGCCGTCCGCTTCTATCCCATGCCCGTGGATCTGCGGGGGCTCTTCGCCCAGCCGGAGGCAGGCAAGCGGGTCAAACGCATCGCCTATCTCTCGGAAGGGCTGCTGCGCCGTGCGCTGAGCGGCGAGAAACTGGACGACTGGCTGCCGCCGGAGGGGCCCACCGGCCCGGACGACCCGGGCCAGAGTGCCGGCCTGCTGTTGCAGGAAGGCAAGCTGTGGCTGGATGGAGAAACCGAGCTGAAGCAACTGCCCCAGTGGATGCACGTGGACCCAAAGAGTCGTCGACCCCGGCCCCGTGCTGCCTATCCCCACCTGGAAGCCTGGAAAGAAGGGCGCACGCCCCGGGTCACCATCGACCGCATCTCTTCGGCATCTAACATCTTTCACATCGGCCATGTGCGCTTCGCCCAGGAGTGCGGGCTGTGGTTCGGCGTGCAGTGGCGACGGCCAGCGCAGCGCATTGAAGGGACTTCCACGACCTACGCCGAGAGCGTGACCGCGGCCCTCCAGTTTCTCCAAGACGAAGGGCTGGGCGGCGACCGCAGCGTGGGGTACGGCGCCTTCACCCTGGAAACTGGCCAGGAGGGAACCGCCCGGGAGGCAGTGTCGCTGCCCGATAGCTCCCCCGGCGGCATGGCCTGGCTGTTGAGTCGCTTCCACCCGCGCACGCCGGCGGAAATCGCCACCTTGCAGGCAGAGGGGGTGGCCTATCGACTGGTGGACGTGGCGGGCTGGCTGCGCTCGCCCGATGGCCCCGCCCAACGGCGGCGGCGCATCCACCTGCTGGCGGAAGGGAGCTGGCTCCCCGCCGGAGAAACGGTGTTGGGCGGGCTGGTGGATGTGCAGCCGGTGTATGAAAATCAGGAAGGCATGCTGTCCCACCCGGTCTATCGCAGCGGCTTTGGCGTGGCGGTGGGATTCACCCAGGAGGCAAACCATGGCTGACTATGCCCTCTACGACGTGACGGTGATGACGCTCACGCCGGTGCACATCGGCAGCGGTCGCGAGCTTTGGCACGAGTACGACTATGTCATCCGCAACCGCCGCACCTGGCGCATCAACGAGGACGCGCTGCTGGACGCACAGGACGTGGAGGACCTCAGGCTGGCCGAACAACTGGCCCAGAGCCGTCCGGCCGAGCTGCTGAAGCCGGGGGACTTTCGGGAGGATAGCCCCTTCTTCCGCTATGTCTTGCTCGGCCAGCCCCGCAGCACGGACGAAGGCGCGCAACTGCGGGAACAGCTCAAGGACGCCTTCGACCGCCCTTACCTGCCCGGCTCCACCCTCAAGGGCGCGCTGCGCACGGCCCTGGGTTGGTACGCGTGGGGGCAGCGCAAGCTCGAGCCGGAAGGGCGGCTGCTCGACCGCGATCGGCGGTTTGCGGCCCGGCAATATGAGGAGATACTTTTCGGCAAGGATCCCAACCACGACCTGCTGCGGGCCCTGCAGGTGAGCGACAGCGAGCCCCTGGACGTCGACCGGCTGATGGTTGCCAATGCCCGGGTCATCAACCGCCGTGGGGAGCTGAAGGCGCCCATCGAGATGGAAGCCATTCGCCCGGACAGCGCCTTCCGGCTGACCATCAAGATCGACCGCCAGCTCTTTTCGGAGTGGGCGCAGCGGCAGAAGCTGCGGCTGAGCGGTGGGGAGCTCCTGGAACAGTTGCCCCGGGTGGTCGGGACCTACGTGTGCCAACATTGCGGGCGGGAGGCGGCCTGGTTCAACGGGATCCGGGATGGCACCCGCATCGCCCAGTTCTACCAACAGCTGGCGCAGGCGAAGATCGGCGACAGGCAATTTCTGATTGCCCTGGGCTGGGGTACGGGCTGGGAGAACAAGACCTTCGGCAGCCGGCTGGCGGACAACCCGGCCTTCATGCAACATATCCTGCAGCACTATCGCCTGCGCCGGGGCAGGCGGCAGAACAACGCCGGACAGGGGATCGCCTTCCCGACCAGCCGGCGGGTCTTCGTGGACGTGACCAAGGACGGACAGGGCAGACGGCGGGAGACGGTCCAGGCCGCGCCGGGGTGGTGTCTGGTGGAATGGCAGAGCTCTGCTCCAGGATAGCCAGCATAGTTAGTGTTTGAGTTTTTAGCTTCAGCTTGTTCGAGGAGGCCATTGTGAAAGCCATCACCTTTCTCGGCATCAGACCGACCAATACCTGCTACCTCTTTCCAGACGGCCGGACGCACGTGGCGCCCTATTTCGGCGTGGCGCTGGCGCGCTTCATACCGAACCTGCACATGCGCGTCCTGGTAACCGAGGCCGCTCGCCCGCACTTCGAGGAGCGCTTCCTTCCCCAGGTGGAAGATTTCGTCGCCGACGTGGAGCCTGTGCCCATCCCCGATGGCCGCAACGACGATGAACTATGGAGCATCTTTCAGGCAGTTGTCGGCGTTGTCGAGCCCAAAGAGACGGTGATCTTCGACATCACCCACGGCTTTCGCTCCCTGCCGTTCCTGGCCTTCCTCTCCGCTGCCTATCTACGCACTGTCAAGGACATCACGCTCCAGGCTGTCTTTTACGGCAACTTCGAAGCGAGCGACAGGTCCGCCGAGATCTGGCGAACGCCGGTGATCGACCTCACCCGCTTCGTCGATCTGTTTGACTGGATGGTAGCCGCCGACCGGTTTGTTCGCTTCGGCGACGCGCGTGACCTGGCCCAACTGCTCCATGAGCGCCATCAGAGTATCAAGCCCGATTTGCACACCGCCAGCCAGGCGGATATCTCGGCCTGGAACAACTCGCCGGTGAAACGGACGGCCAACAGCCTCACCCATGCATCCCAGGCGCTGCGGGTGGTGCGCCCCGCCGAGGCGATGGCGGCCAGTGAGCGGGTTTGCAGCCAATTGCCCGCTGCGCTGCAGCCGAGCCAGGTGCTGGCTCAGCCGTTCACCCTGTTGGGCCAGCATGTACTGGAGAGCTTCACGCCGATTGCCCTGGATGAACAGGCGCAACGGGACGATCCGCTGCAGACGCTGGCGGTCGAACAGAGGCTCATCACCTGGTACATGGAGCGCCAGCAAATCTTCCAGGCGGTGGCCCTGGCCCGGGAGTGGCTGGTTTCGTGGGTTATGGCCCAAATTGGATGGGCAGGACGAACGCTCCAGAAAGAGGCGCGGGAACAGGTCGAACGAGCCCTCGGTCGACAAGTGCAACTTCGCCGGGGCAAACAGGTGGCGGATGAAGGGTTGCCCGACCTGTCCGCTGTACCCGAGCTGGACCAGGTGAGCGATCTTTTTGGCGAACTTGGGAATTTACGCAACGATTTGATGCATGCGGCCAAGCGAGCGGGAGCCCTGAAAGCCAGGAAGGTTGAAGAACTTGCCAACAAATATATTCAGCAGTTGATGGCCCCCCCATTTGACCGGTAGACGGACCCGGTCGGAAAGTCGTAGGTCACGTATCCTTGCGTGACAGGGGTGCACACGCCGCCATCGCTTGTCCGGCCAGAGACCGGACCTACGAGACATGAACTGGCGTCATCGTCTGGCCGTAGGTCACGCATCCTTGCGTGACAGGGCCGCACCCACCGCCATCGTCGCTTGTCCGGCCAGAGACCGGACCTACGAGACATGAACCGCCACCATCGCTTGTCCGGCCGGAGACCGGACCTACTGGGCGCAGTCAGGAGAAATGAAGCTGTGATCTTGCTCAACTTTTCCCATCCCATCACACCGAACCAACAGGAACAGATCGAAGCGCTCACCCAACAAAAAATCCAACGCATCATCGCGGTGATGCCCCAATTCGATGAGCAGAGGCCCTTCGCTCCCCAGGTGCAGGCCCTGCTGGCGCAGGTGGAGCTGACGCCCGAAGAGTGGCAGAGCGCGCCGCTACTGGTGGTGCTGCCCTCCCTCAACTTCATCGCCGCGGTGCTGCTGGCCGAGCTACACGGACGCATGGGCTACTTCCCGCCCATCGTACGCACCCGGCCGGCTGCCAACACCACGCCACGCCGCTATGAGGTGGCCGAAATCCTGGACCTGCAACAGATCCGCGACGAAGCACGCCGAAAAAGGTAGGGTGCACCATGCTCATGGCCGTTGTATTGACCCTCATCTCCCCCACAGACGCCGTCCTGCCGGGCTTCCTGGGCCGGGCCAACTATGCCGCCACCCTGAAGCGCCTCAACCTGGTGGATCCAGACCTGGTGCAGCGCATCCACGACGGCGACGGGCCCAAGCCCCTGACCTGTTCCAGCCTCCTGGAGGCCCGGCATACCCGGCAGACCAGGCTGGAGGCCGGCCAGCCCGTCCACGTTCGGGTCACAGGGCTGACCCCGGCCGTGAGCGCGGCCCTCTCCGCCGCGCTGCTGGATAGCCCGCCGAAAACCTGGGAGCTGGACGGCCATCTGTTCCACGTGCAGGAGACCACCTGCAACCCAGAACGCCATCCCTGGGGCGGATGCAACACCTACGAGGCGCTGGCGGAGGCGCAACTGTCCCGCCAGGCCCCGCCGGACCGCCAGGTGACCCTGGAATTCGCCTCGCCCACGGCCTTCAAATCCAAGGGGATGACGGTGCCCATCCCCATGCCCGGCCTGGTCTTCGGCAGCCTGGTGGAACGCTGGAACAGCTTCAGCCCCATGGTCTTGAACCCGGAGATGCGCCGCTATGGGGAAGAGGTGATGGCCATCAGCCGCTACCGGCTGGCGAGCCGACCGGTGGAGCACAAGAACCGCTCCCTGCGGGTGGGCGGCCTGGGACAGGTGACCTACGTAGCCCTGGCGGGGGATCGCTACTGGCTGGGGGTGATGCACATGCTGGCCGACTTCGCATTCTACAGCGGGGTGGGCGCCCAGACGGCCATTGGCATGGGCCAGGCGCGACGAACGAGGTGATCCATGCGGGCTCCCCTCTATCTGCTGGAACAGGGCAGCAAGTTGAGCTGCCAGAGCCGCCTGCTGGTGGTGACCAAACAGGGACAGACCCTGGCCCGGCTGCCTTTGATTCAGGTCAGCCAGGTGCTGGTCTTCGGCAATGTGGAGATCACCACCCCGGCCTTGAAGCGGCTGCTGGATGAAGGGATCGAGGTGGTGCTGCTGAGTCAACGGGGACGCTTCTACGGCCGGCTGGTGGGGGCCACGGGCGGCAACGGCGGCCTGCGGGTGGCCCAGATCCTGCGCAGCCAGGATTCGACCTTTGCCCTCCATCTGGCCCGCCACTTTGTCCGGGCCAAGCTGCACAACTGCCGGGTTTTGCTACAGCGCTATGCCCGCCGCCAGGGGGAGCCCCAGGTGCAGGCGGCGGTGGAAGGGCTGGAGCGGGCGCTGGACCAGGTGGAGCACTGCCGCACCATCAACAGCCTTTCGGGCGTGGAGGGGCGGGGCACGGCCGTCTACTTCGGCGCCTGGAAATCCCTCCTCAAACCGCCCTGGCATTTCCACCGCCGCCTGCGTCGGCCGCCGCCCGACCCGGTCAATGTCTTGCTCAGCTTTGGCTACACCCTCCTGAGCCAAAACATTCTGGGCGCTGTATTGGCCGTGGGCCTGGACCCCTACGTGGGTTTTCTGCACCAGCTCCAATACAATCGGCCCAGCCTGGCCCTGGACCTGATGGAGGAATTTCGGCCGGTGGTGGTGGATTCCGTGGTTCTGCGGTGCCTCAACAACGGCATTTTGCAGCCCGAACACTTTCAGCCCGGAGAAGCCCATCAGCGCCCTGTGGTGCTGGTGGATGAAGGGGTGAAGCGCTTCGTGCGGGAGATGGAGCAACGCCTGGAGCAGGAGATCCAGCATCCCCAGACGGGGGAGCGGGTGACCTATCGGCGTCTCTTTCTGCAACAGGTCTACAGCCTGGCCCGGGCATTGCAGGCAGAGGGCGGCGGGGACGACTATACCCCCCACCTGATCCGGTGAGGGGCAGGCCCCTGGGGCCAGGCCGGGCGGTCGTGGGCAGGCCGTGGGGAGAGGGGGCGGCAGGGGATCGCTTCGGGCTGTGGGGAGAAGGACGCCATGGCCATGTTTGTGGTCATCAGCTACGACATTCCGGACAATCGACGGCGGCTGAAAGTGGCCCAGACCCTGCTGGACTTCGGCGGGGAGCGGGTGCAGCGCTCGGTCTTTGAGTGTTACATTACCGAACGGAACTATGAGCGGCTGCAGGCGCGGCTGCGGCGACACTTTGACGGGGAAGCGGACAGCATTCGTTTTTACATCCTCTGTGAAAATTGCCGGCCTCGGATGAACCTGTGGGGATTGGCCCACCCCATCGAAGAGCCGAGGCTTCGCATTATTTGAGGGCACGGGTGGGGCTCTGGCGATGGGTTTGCGAACACCCCCCTTCCAGAAGGCCCTGCAGACGCCCTGGCAGCGGGGGGTGTTCGCAAGGCGTGGGCGGGTGGGAGGCCCTGGGCCGAAGATTGGCAGGAATGAGGGAAATCAGGTATAATGGGGTTCAGCTAACGCAGGAAATTTGGCCCTGGGTGGGTCACGTGCCCTGAGGGGCGGTGAGGGGTCTGAAACCACCTAATCCTCGGAAGGGGATTGAAACACCGCATGGCCAGGTCTGATATAGACAGGGACCACAAGCGTCTGAAACCACCTAATCCTCGGAAGGGGATTGAAACGAACATACACACCCCAGGCCCGTGCAAGGGGTGGGAAGCGGGTCTGAAACCACCTAATCCTCGGAAGGGGATTGAAACCGATATGAGGGGTTGAATCACAGTAAAATCACTGTGTTCCGTCTGAAACCACCTAATCCTCGGAAGGGGATTGAAACGCTGTACCAGAATACCAGTGATAGCAGACTGGAGCAAGCAAGTCTGAAACCACCTAATCCTCGGAAGGGGATTGAAACTACTACGTGGTACTGTCTCACGTTGTTCCTGCTCACGTGTCTGAAACCACCTAATCCTCGGAAGGGGATTGAAACGTTGGGTGGTGGTCTGCATGGACCCTACCACAAACTCAGTCTGAAACCACCTAATCCTCGGAAGGGGATTGAAACAATATACGCTACCCTGTTTCGTTTATTGCGTCGTGCGTCTGAAACCACCTAATCCTCGGAAGGGGATTGAAACATACAAAATTGTTGGACGCATTTTGCGGATTGTCGATGGTCCGTCTGAAACCACCTAATCCTCGGAAGGGGATTGAAACACAGGAGAATTTGCAGGAACAAGATACACAACGTAAGACAGTCTGAAACCACCTAATCCTCGGAAGGGGATTGAAACATTGACGTACCGAGCTTATCTTGGCCGACAGGTCGTTAAGTCTGAAACCACCTAATCCTCGGAAGGGGATTGAAACATATGGTTACATACGGGGAGGTAAGTTAACTATGCCCATCGTCTGAAACCACCTAATCCTCGGAAGGGGATTGAAACATTGCAATGGTTCGTGTAATCTTCACCGCGGGCAGTGACGGTCTGAAACCACCTAATCCTCGGAAGGGGATTGAAACCCAGGCTGGAGAATAGAAATATTTGCCGTAGTAGTCATCTAAGTCTGAAACCACCTAATCCTCGGAAGGGGATTGAAACCCTTTAGCGCACTTTCCAGTCTGCTATCACTGACGTTCTGGGTCTGAAACCACCTAATCCTCGGAAGGGGATTGAAACGATATATTTTCCCTTTCTATATACATGTATGTACAGCTAAAGTCTGAAACCACCTAATCCTCGGAAGGGGATTGAAACCTTAACGTACCCAACTTCACGGGCTTCCCGCCATTGACGTCTGAAACCACCTAATCCTCGGAAGGGGATTGAAACCCGGTCGCCCTGACTTCCGAACGATTACGGGGCTTCTTGGGTCTGAAACCACCTAATCCTCGGAAGGGGATTGAAACCCGATAGCGTGGGGATTGTTGAGCTGCGACTGTCTACTTAGTCTGAAACCACCTAATCCTCGGAAGGGGATTGAAACCAGATATGTTGTTATCTGGGTGTACTAACTCGGTTGATAGTCTGAAACCACCTAATCCTCGGAAGGGGATTGAAACACGTGCGTACGTGTGTGTATGCGCACACGGAAAAGACCGTCTGAAACCACCTAATCCTCGGAAGGGGATTGAAACGCTTCTGTGAAGCCGTTGAACGTGGTGAATCGGCTCGATAGGTCTGAAACCACCTAATCCTCGGAAGGGGATTGAAACGGAGCTACCATGAAACCCCATGGTAGCTATTTGTATGGTAGTCTGAAACCACCTAATCCTCGGAAGGGGATTGAAACGATACGTTTAGCTCCTAGTACGACTACAGCTGGATTGTCTGTCTGAAACCACCTAATCCTCGGAAGGGGATTGAAACGTAAAAACATGCCCCATTTGCGGGCAGGGTATAACGTCTGAAACCACCTAATCCTCGGAAGGGGATTGAAACCCACATACGGGCGATAGTATATAGGGCCAAAAATTCGTCTGAAACCACCTAATCCTCGGAAGGGGATTGAAACCCAGGTACCGCTACGTTGAGTGTACGGGTACTGCACTGTCTGAAACCACCTAATCCTCGGAAGGGGATTGAAACAAGTATTCTTGAGAACAGCATCGTATCAAATACTTTACCGTCTGAAACCACCTAATCCTCGGAAGGGGATTGAAACTTCCTTATGCTGTTGTACGGCAGACGATATATATGATATCGGTCTGAAACCACCTAATCCTCGGAAGGGGATTGAAACATTCTGCTTTTCTTTCATACGGTAATGTTTCCAGGTGGTCTGAAACCACCTAATCCTCGGAAGGGGATTGAAACTCTTGGTCGGTGTTGAGATTATGTGCCTGATAGGAGAGTATGTCTGAAACCACCTAATCCTCGGAAGGGGATTGAAACCAATCGTGATGATGTACCACAACGCCATGAAACACCACAAGAGTCTGAAACCACCTAATCCTCGGAAGGGGATTGAAACCCAGAAGTTACAGAAGAAGAGAAAGGAAAGGAATTAAGCCGTCTGAAACCACCTAATCCTCGGAAGGGGATTGAAACGGAACCAGTACCATGGAATCCACCAAACACACCGTGGGGTCTGAAACCACCTAATCCTCGGAAGGGGATTGAAACAGTGCGCCGGCTGCGCAGGACCTGGAGGCCATGGCGGTCACGGTCTGAAACCACCTAATCCTCGGAAGGGGATTGAAACGAAGCAGCCCAACGGGCCATCAACGATTTCGTCACTAGAAATAAGTCTGAAACCACCTAATCCTCGGAAGGGGATTGAAACTGGAGGTGGGTGCCAGCGGGTTGAGATAGAAGAGCGCCTGTCTGAAACCACCTAATCCTCGGAAGGGGATTGAAACCCGCAGGAGGGGCAGGTCATCAGGCCGCCCTCCGCAGCCGGCGGGTCTGAAACCACCTAATCCTCGGAAGGGGATTGAAACGGTACACCTAGTATATCATCGGCAACGCTCTCAAGTTCGTCTGAAACCACCTAATCCTCGGAAGGGGATTGAAACGCATTCGGCAGAATACCTGAATTGCGTACCACACCGACGGAATGTCTGAAACCACCTAATCCTCGGAAGGGGATTGAAACGCATCAGTACGATATTACCCCGTCCTTTCTTCTCCTGGTGCGTCTGAAACCACCTAATCCTCGGAAGGGGATTGAAACCCTGGACCCGGAAACCCTCTGGCCCCAGCCAGAGATCAGATGTCTGAAACCACCTAATCCTCGGAAGGGGATTGAAACCGGTTTAGGCGGGCGAGAGCCGGCTGGATTGTTTACATGTCTGAAACCACCTAATCCTCGGAAGGGGATTGAAACGCAATTCGCGCAGTGAGCATCCGTTAGGCGCACGGCTAAGTGTCTGAAACCACCTAATCCTCGGAAGGGGATTGAAACCGAGACCACTTTTCCACCCAATCCAGGGCAGACCTTTGATATGTCTGAAACCACCTAATCCTCGGAAGGGGATTGAAACTCTGTAAATCGGATGGCGAGGTGAACAGATCCAGCTGGGTGATGTCTGAAACCACCTAATCCTCGGAAGGGGATTGAAACATTCTGGTAGGCATCGCTCGGGGGCAGATTTTCCGCCGTCTGAAACCACCTAATCCTCGGAAGGGGATTGAAACAACAAGTACTCACTGGCATACGGTGTGTCGGTGATTTGTCTGAAACCACCTAATCCTCGGAAGGGGATTGAAACCCGTTGGTCGAAGAACCGAGCAAGGTAGTTAGTAGACGCCAGTCTGAAACCACCTAATCCTCGGAAGGGGATTGAAACCTGGTATTAGCTACCAGAAGTTTGGGTGATATTATAAAGTCTGAAACCACCTAATCCTCGGAAGGGGATTGAAACCAGAACTGAAGCGCATGTTGGATGCGCCGGATGTGTTACGGTCTGAAACCACCTAATCCTCGGAAGGGGATTGAAACGTCAAGAGTGGGTCGATATGTACGTCGGTCTTCGCTCTAAGTCTGAAACCACCTAATCCTCGGAAGGGGATTGAAACTCTTCTGGTAGTTCCAGATTCTTTGGGAAGTACACAATATGTCTGAAACCACCTAATCCTCGGAAGGGGATTGAAACTGACCTTGCCGATTTCCATAATTGACCTCCTCAAAAGTCTGAAACCACCTAATCCTCGGAAGGGGATTGAAACAGAATGGATGGACAAGACAAAGGTAGGTTCCTGTATGTCCAGTCTGAAACCACCTAATCCTCGGAAGGGGATTGAAACCTATATTACCCGTGTACGCCGTGGATATTTCTTCCCCTACAGTCTGAAACCACCTAATCCTCGGAAGGGGATTGAAACCTGCACAACTCGGCTATGGACTCCACCAGCGCCACAGTGCGTCTGAAACCACCTAATCCTCGGAAGGGGATTGAAACCCTGTACGATTACATACATGTTGCCGCCCATGGAGAGTCTGAAACCACCTAATCCTCGGAAGGGGATTGAAACCCAGGTGAGCCGTCCCTAATGGTGTTTCAATTTGGATGCGTCTGAAACCACCTAATCCTCGGAAGGGGATTGAAACACAGTGTTTGGGTGGGGGTACGCCTGCTGGGTGGGGGACGTCTGAAACCACCTAATCCTCGGAAGGGGATTGAAACGGCCCTGGCTGCCTGCTCCAACCGGCGCACCGGGATTGGTCTGAAACCACCTAATCCTCGGAAGGGGATTGAAACTTACAGCTTTCTTCGTTGTGCGAGCCATTTTAGATCTCCTTTGTCTGAAACCACCTAATCCTCGGAAGGGGATTGAAACTGTCATTGCGGCTGCGCAGATTGCAATGGCGACGGTGGTTGGTCTGAAACCACCTAATCCTCGGAAGGGGATTGAAACCAAACACACTGACATTGTCGCCAAAGTACAACACGGCCTGGCCGTCTGAAACCACCTAATCCTCGGAAGGGGATTGAAACCGCGGGGAATTTTTGTGTTGGAATGCGGACTGGAGGGACCAGTCTGAAACCACCTAATCCTCGGAAGGGGATTGAAACGTTGGGTGGGCTTAATCGTAGTCTACGCTAACGCTATCTGTCTGAAACCACCTAATCCTCGGAAGGGGATTGAAACACAACTGCTGGGTTGTCTTTCAACCCGCCAACCCGGTCTGAAACCACCTAATCCTCGGAAGGGGATTGAAACGCTGGTCCTCGAGCGGGTCGTTCGGGTCGACATACTGTCTGAAACCACCTAATCCTCGGAAGGGGATTGAAACGGCCCGGGGTTTCTCGACGTAAGCCCCGTCAAGGACGCGGGTCTGAAACCACCTAATCCTCGGAAGGGGATTGAAACGTACCGACCGTAGCACTCAATCCATGTCTCAATTACCTTCTGTCTGAAACCACCTAATCCTCGGAAGGGGATTGAAACAGTGAGTATCTGGCTGGTGACCTTCTGGCCACACAGGTTGTCTGAAACCACCTAATCCTCGGAAGGGGATTGAAACTCGACCGGCCTTGGTGGACCCACAGCCACGGAATTCGTCTGAAACCACCTAATCCTCGGAAGGGGATTGAAACATGGGTGATTGCACAGTGAGTAGCTGTATCCAGAAGCTTCATGTCTGAAACCACCTAATCCTCGGAAGGGGATTGAAACCTATAGCTAGGTTATCAACTAACTTACAATTATATTATACGTCTGAAACCACCTAATCCTCGGAAGGGGATTGAAACTAACCCGTAGGGACCAAAGCAAAACTACCAGCATGTTCATTTTGTCTGAAACCACCTAATCCTCGGAAGGGGATTGAAACTCAGTAGAAGGCTGTGGAGCGTGGGCAGTTAAGTCTGATGCGTCTGAAACCACCTAATCCTCGGAAGGGGATTGAAACAACAAGACAAGGTAGCATATATTGTAAATATGTACGGGAGTCTGAAACCACCTAATCCTCGGAAGGGGATTGAAACTCATGGGAGAAGACTCTGTGTGCAGCCGGATTCCCTTCGAGGGGTCTGAAACCACCTAATCCTCGGAAGGGGATTGAAACGTAGTATGCTATAATGCTACATAGCAGCATAAGGATTTGTCTGAAACCACCTAATCCTCGGAAGGGGATTGAAACATGGAATACAGGTCTAGATCCTCCTCAAACCCCTCCTCTATCAGTCTGAAACCACCTAATCCTCGGAAGGGGATTGAAACCCTATGTCAATACGACAGTATTGACGGGTACTATCCGTTCTACAGTCTGAAACCACCTAATCCTCGGAAGGGGATTGAAACTCATTCTGGAAGTTGCGCCATGTGTCAATCATGATTTCGTATGTCTGAAACCACCTAATCCTCGGAAGGGGATTGAAACTCTGGATGGTAGCCAGATCCTGCTGCCCTGCCACCCATAAGGGTCTGAAACCACCTAATCCTCGGAAGGGGATTGAAACGCTTGTCAGGTGGTGGGAACCCACAATACCCGCATAACGTCTGAAACCACCTAATCCTCGGAAGGGGATTGAAACTTTATGGGCTGTCCCCGGCTTGAAACTATGGATAACTGTGTCTGAAACCACCTAATCCTCGGAAGGGGATTGAAACATAGCTTGTTCAAGGATATCATCCTTGACGTTCTGGTACGTCTGAAACCACCTAATCCTCGGAAGGGGATTGAAACCGGGGGCTGCTGCATGCGGCAGTGCAGCAGTCCCTATTTGTCTGAAACCACCTAATCCTCGGAAGGGGATTGAAACTCCTTTGGTTTCGTGGGCTGTTCAGTAGTCTGCTCAAGAGTCTGAAACCACCTAATCCTCGGAAGGGGATTGAAACGTGGTCCACGGCATCGGCGCCAGCATCGGCGCCATCACGCGGCGGTCTGAAACCACCTAATCCTCGGAAGGGGATTGAAACATGGTCGGGCGGCAATTTACCGCTATAAATGTGTGCGTGTGTCTGAAACCACCTAATCCTCGGAAGGGGATTGAAACAATACCGGGTCCCCCCAGTCGTCTGCGCCCCAACCATGTCTGAAACCACCTAATCCTCGGAAGGGGATTGAAACGTACTGCATCGGGCTGTACTTGTTGTGGTGTACGAACCCGTCTGAAACCACCTAATCCTCGGAAGGGGATTGAAACCCGGCACCAATCCTCGAGCTCGTCGAGAGTGTCAAAGTCTGAAACCACCTAATCCTCGGAAGGGGATTGAAACCTGCCCCCATACCTCTTGATGAAAGAGGTACGCCGGGTGCGTGTCTGAAACCACCTAATCCTCGGAAGGGGATTGAAACGGCTCATTGTTGGTCAACAGGATGACGCCGGGATGGTCTGAAACCACCTAATCCTCGGAAGGGGATTCCCCCCCACAATCGTTTCCACGATCCGGATGAGTCCGCCGCGGATCTCGCGCGGCGACGGGCACTCCACGGGGAGAGGGAGCGAGCAGTCGCCTGAAGCTGGGAGGATCTGGCGCCGGGCTACGGCTTCCACGAGGCTGCCCAGGCGCGCGCTTTACCATCTATAAGGCCGCCCGGCAGGAGGCGCTGACACGGCTGCTGGCGTGGAACCATCAACAGTATGGGGGGGGGTGAAGGGGTTGCGTCAGAAGAATGCACGCCAGGGCGCGAGGACGGAAGCGCGTCCAGTAGAGAGGTATATTGTGCGCGCCTGGGGTGTGATACTGATTACCTGATCAAGAGCCATCGTAGGTCCAGTATGAAAACCGGACTTACGAAATCATGAACGCCACTTCGTAAGACAATCGGTATGCGCCATCGGGCGGATGGAATCGATGGCGTTGGATCTGAGCGGAAGGCAAGGGCCGCCTGATTTTCCTCAAAGCAGCCGCAGGCGACGCAGCCAGCCAGGATGATGCACTTCCCCCTGTTCGTCCAGGATCAGGGGAAGGCGCCGGCCCGGCAGGCGCAAGGAGCGCCACGGCGCATCCACCACAGGCCCCCGCCAGAGGGGTGGCGTCCGCCCCGAATGGCGCCGGGAGCGAACCGAGCGCAGGCGCAACGCCTCCAGGGGGTAACGCTCCTGGCGCAGTGCACCCAGCCAGCCAACGGTGTACACGTGGAGCGCCTCCCGCTTCTCATCCACCTCCAGCCGGGCCACATAGCAGCGGGCGTACAGCTGCATCCCACCGGCAAAGGCCAGCCCCAGGAAGGCCACGCCCAGGCCCCACGCCAGCCGCACCGGCAGCGGCGCCAACACCCCCCCATCCCCAGGGCTCAACCCATAGGTCCGGAACAGGTGCACCCCCGCCCACACGGCCAGCACCCCACAGGCCAGGGCCATCAGCAGGAGCAGCCGCACTTTCAGCAGCTGTCGCCCCGCACGATAGAGCAGCAGCGGCGCTTCTACGCCAGCCTTCGATGCCTCCATTCTGATACCTCCAACTTCGCTTCCACACCTGCCCCCGCCCTTTACACCGGCCCATACAGCAGCAGGTCGGCCACCCGTTCCGCCCAGCCGTCGGCCCGGGTCCACGCCGAGACGGCCGCCACCGGGTCCCCGGCCACGCCGGATAGGCCCGGACGGATGTCCAGCCGGCCGATCAGGCGGTCGAAGTGGCCGTAGCCGGGGCCGGCCGCGGCGGTGGGGTAGGGCAGCCAGGCGAAGCGGTCCGGATGCCGGTGCAAAACCCCCGCCAGCAGGCAAAGCCCGGCCTGCACCGGCCGGAAGCTCCCGGCGTCCAACACATGGAGCATGACCCCCTGACAGGCCTCTCCGGCATACTTGCTGGCCGCGGGCGTGAAGTGGACAGGACGGGCCACCACACCGGGCAGCCCCAGGCCGTTGAACCACTCGGCCAGGGCCTGCCCATCCAGCCAGGGCGCGCCGAGCTGGCGGAAAGGGAAGGCCGTTCCCCGGCCTTCGCTCAGGTTGGTGCCCTCCAGCAGGCAGGTGCCCGGGTAGAGGAGGGCCGTCTCGTAGGAAGGCATGGCCGGCGAGGTGGGCACAAAGGGAGAACCCACCTGGGGCCACTGCCAGGGCCGCTGCCAGCCTTCCACCGACACCACATGCAGGTCCAGGTCGGGCAGACGCTCCCGCTGCCAGAGCCGGGCCAGCTCGCCCACGGTCAGGCTGTGGCGCACCGGGATGGACCAGCGACCCACGAAGGAGTTCACCTGGGCTTCATCCAGCATGGGTCCTTCCGCCGCGGCCAGCGCCCCGCCCAGGGGGTTGGGCCGGTCCAACACCGCCAGGGGAAGCCCCGCCTCGGCACAGGCCTCCATCACATGGGACAGGGTCCAGATGTAGGTGTAGAAACGGGCGCCGATGTCCGGGATATCGAAGAGGAGCAGGTCCAGCTCCGCCAGTTGTTCCGGGGTGGGCCGCAGGCGGGCGCCGTAGAGGCTGTAGACCGGCAGGCCGGTGAGGGGATCCACGCCGTCGGCCACCCGGCTGCCATCGGCGGCGGCTGCGGCCAGGCCATGCTCGGGGGCAAAGAGGGCGGTCAGGGGAATACCGGCCTGGCGCAGGGCCACCCGGCCCGGCCGCAGGGGATGGGGCGACGCGGCGCCGGTGGTGGCGGCGTCGTTGGTGACCAGGCCCACCCGTTTCACCGGGGAGAGGCGATCCAGCAGGAGGGCCGGTTCTTCCACCAGCCGGTCAATGCCGAAATGGACAGGCATGGAGTCTCCTTTCAGGGGTTGTGAAGGTTGGGCAGCTCAGGAAGGAATGATACGACCTGGCCTCCTCGGTCCCAAGGAGCGGATCACTACTATTCCAATCTGGCGTAAATGCCGCGGCAGCAATTCGGTGGCACTACCTCTGGTGGAAACCATCGGTGAATTTCTGCCGGGACTTACTATACACCCTGTAACGGCGATTTGGGGAAATCGCCTCCCTATGTATAATTTGTACGGCCCTTCCCCCGGGAGGGGCCATACTTTGTTTACAGGGCCGGCCAGGCCGGCACGGGAAGCCAGGATGCAGGCGCAGCAAGGACGCTGCCCGGCTGCGGTTCCCCTTGAAGAGCGTCGGGGATGTCAATGGCTCAGTGGTGGCCCATCATCGAAGAAATCTGGAAACAGATCCAGCACGGCCAGCTTCCAGACCTGGGCGTGTGGAGTTATGGCATCCTGACGCTGTTGGTGGCCACGGAAGGCCCCCTCAGCACCCTGATCGGGGCGGCCGCGGCGGCCGCCGGCCTGCTGGATGTCCGCTGGGTCTTTGTGGCTGCGGCCACGGGCAACATCCTGGGCGATACCCTCTGGTACCTGGTGGGCTACCGGGGCAAGTTGAACACCGTCTACCGCTACGCCCGTTGGGTGGGCATTCACCGGCGCCATTTGGTCCGCCTGCAACGGGAGATGCACACCCACGCGGTCAAGATGATCCTCCTGGCCAAGGTGGCCTACGGCCTCATTGTCCCCACCCTGGTAGCTGCAGGCCTGGCCCGGGTCCCCTGGCGCCGCTGGTTCCCGGTGGTCCTGGTGATGGAAACCCTGTGGACGGCCCTGCTGGTCTGGATCGGCTTTCACGCCACGGGGTTTATCGTCCAGCTGGAGCGCAGCCTGCGCACCCTGGGCATGGTGGTGGCCTCCCTGATCGCCCTTGTGGCCCTGGCCTGGTACCTGCGTCACAAGGCCCAAGAGGCCCAGGAGCGGGCAGCCGGCCCGGAGGAAGATGATGCACTCACCTTCCCCTTGACCGAAGAATCCTCTGCCATCCTCCCCACAGACGCCGACGCCCTGCCGTCCGCCCCCTCCCAGAACGGCACCCCAAAACAGGAAACCCAAGACCAGTTGTTGGAGAAGTTGTAGTCTCGGTCGGCATCTGAGGGTGCCGACGCCGCGGCATGATGGTAGCTCGTGTGAGGAATTCCGGGTTACACAGCGTTGGCACGGCCGCTGCCCGTGGCCGGCACCGGCGGCAGGGGATGGTCGGCGTGGGCCACGCCCAACCGCCGCAGGAAGCGCAGGGCAATCTCCAGCACCTGGTCTGGCGTCAGGTCGTTGGTGTCGATGCGCAGATCCGCGTGGGCCCGGGCATGGGCCAGCCGCTCCCACTCCAGCTGCCACGCCTCCCGGCTCCAGGAGACGTCCGGCCGGCGGCGGCGCTGGCCGGCCAGATCCACGTGGAGGTAGATGAGGACGAAGGGGCGCTCGAACTGTTGCCAGAGGTCGGGGATGTTGCTGTGCTCCTGGCTGACGGGCCGGGCCCGGTAGCCGGCCGCGCGCAACCCCTGCACCAGGGTCGACTTGCCCGATGCACTCATGCCCACCACTTTGATCAGGGGCAGCTTCTCCTCGACCATAGGCACTATCTTTGCACTTTATTTTCACCCACAGATAACACGGATTACACAGACAGCGCCACATGGGGCGAGTGCGCATCCTCAGATGCGCACTCCTCGAAAGGAGCACCACCACCACGCGGAGTCGGCATCCTCAGATGCCGACCCAGTCGCTGCGCAGCCGTTGCCGTCCCTGCACCTGTCCGGATTGGGTGCAACACGTGCGTAGGGCGGGTCTCTGGCCCGCCGTGGGTGGCTGGTTCGATAGCGACAGCGGGCGGGCACAGAGGCCCGCCCCTACGGGAACGGGCGCCCTTCCGGGCACCACCGTGCGGCCGGAGACCGCACCTACGACAGGAGCCGCCATCCGCGCAGATCGGACGCCACGGATAGGTGGGGCGGCTGTGAAATCGATGGGGCGGATCTGCAAAGATAGTGGGTGATTGGGTGAGCACCGTTTTCCTCAACAATTCACCCATTCACCGAATCACCCAATCACTCTACCACCTTCAGATGGGAAAATACATGGACAGCCGCCGAATCTCATCCGGGCGGGTGCGGGGCCGCAGCTTGAGCACCAGGACGGTGGCGTCGTCCCGGGGGCGGCCCCGGTCCAGCTCCAGGGCGGCCGC
Source organism: Litorilinea aerophila (assembly GCF_006569185.2). NCBI lineage: Bacteria > Bacillati > Chloroflexota > Caldilineae > Caldilineales > Caldilineaceae > Litorilinea > Litorilinea aerophila. The sequence goes on from NZ_VIGC02000035.1 coordinate 35,758, forward strand.
CAGGATGGCGTCGGCCAGCTCCTGGCTGCTGTAGCTGTCGTCGCCGTCCACGTGGGACAGTAACGCCGGCAGGTCGATGACCGTTCCCGAGAGGCTGCCCGCGTTCCAGACGCCGTCGGTGAAGACCACCAGGGTCAGCCCCGCCTGCAAGGGCAGCTCGGTGATGGCCGGCTTGGTGTAGCGGTGGATGCCCACGGCGTCGCTCCCCTGGTCCAGCCAGGTGACCTCCCCGGCCCGGCGCAGGAGGACGGGGCAGCGGGCATTGCGGCTGACGACCAGAGTCTGGCTGAAGAGATCCACACTGACGATATAGAGCTCGGCGCTCACCTTGCCGCCCCGCAGGGTGTGGAGGTAGTCGTGGGTGGCCCGGGCCACCGCGCCGTCCCGCACCCCTTCAGCCAGCAGGCTGATGGCCTTGCGCACCACCAGGTTGCTGATGGCCTTGGCGCTGCGCCCGCTGCGCTGGCCGTCGGCCACCACCACGCTGATGCCGCCGTGGGGCCGCTCTACGATTTCCACCGTGTCGCCGCTTTCGCTGCTGGCATATTTGTTGATCTTGGCGACGCCGATCTGCACTTCCAACCGCTGGGACATGGCCGCTTCACACCCGTTTCCCGCTATTCATCCGGATCCACCGCCCTGGGCCGGCGCTCGGTCAGGTCGATGCCCAGGATATCCTCCACCTGAACCTGGTAGCAGGTGGCCAGCAGGCGCAGCTCATCCAGGGTCAGGCGCCGGTCCTTGTATTCCACGTCGAAAAGGAGCTGTTGAGAGAGCCCGGTACGCTCGCTCACCTCTTCGTAGGAGTAGCCCCGGGCTGCCCGCAGCTGGCGCAACAGCGCGCTGACCCGGGTGCGGGCGAGGTGACGCACCGACTGGCGGATCTGTTCTTCCGACTCCAGCTTGACTTCCGTGGCCCGCTGGGGCGTCTGGGTCAGCCGCAGCAGGGCTTCACGCAACTGGCGCAGCAAATAGTCCTGGGCCATGGCTGTTCGTTCCTTCTCGGTCATTCCTGCTCTGGCAGCAAGCCATCGGGTAAAACCACGCCGGGCACATCCACCTGGGGCGGGATCTCAGCTGTCCGCTCCAGGTGGCGGGCCAGAAAGGCCCGGCGGGAAAGGCCCGAACGGTCCCGCAGGGCGTAGATCTCCTGGCGGGAGAGGGCCGGGTCGAAGGGCCACTCGCCGGCCTCGGTCACCACCACGCTGCCGCCATAGCCGGCCAGGGCATCGGCGATCTGCCGGCGATGCCACGGCAGCAGGTCCCCGGGCAGTTGTGCCGGGTGGAAGTAGGCCAGCTCAATGGTCTCCCCCGGGCACAGGCGCAGTTCCCCACCGATGGGGCGGGCCACGAACAGGGCGTTGTGGTGGCCGTCGTGCCAGGCCGGGCGGGAGTAGAGGCCCACCAGCCGGGTCAGGACGACCTCCAGGCCGGTCTCCTCCCACACTTCCCGCACAGCCGCCTGGGCAATGGACTCGTTGGGATCCACCGCGCCGCCGGGCAGACACCAGACCTCGAAGTCCTCCCGGCGGGTCAGGAGCAGCCGCCCCTGATGCAGGATGGCTACATTCACGCCCAGGGCAATACTCATGCCGTCATCCTTCCTGTTACAGGGAGTCCAGAGTCTAGCCTTCGGACTCCGGACTCTGGCCTCCGGACTCTGGACTGATTTCCAACAGGGCTGTGCTGATGGCCAGCCCATCCACCGCCTCCACCACCAGGCGCACGCCGTTGACCGTCACTTCGTCTCCGGGTCGGGCCACGTGGCCCAGGTGGGCCATGATCAGGCCGCCCACCGTGTCCGCATCCTCCTGGTCGAAGGTCAGGCCGTAGTGCTGGGTGAGCTCATCCAGCAGCAGGTCGCCCCGGACCCGCAGGCGGTTGGGCCCGATCTCCACGAAGGGGGGAATCTCTTCGTCGAACTCATCCTGGATCTCGCCGATGAGCTCCTCGGCCAGGTCCTCCAGGGTGACCAGCCCGGCGGTGCCGCCGTACTCGTCCAGCACGATGGCGATCTGGATATGCTCCCGCCGGAAGCGGACCAGCATGGTCTCCAGGGGCAGGGTTTCAGGGACGAAGACCGCCGGCCGCATGAGGGTCCGCAGGGAGAAGGGTTCTTCCTGCCCGGCCAGGTGGCGGGCCAGATCCTTGACGTAGAGCACGCCGACGATGTGGTCCCGGTCCCCCTCGTAGACCGGATAGCGGGAATGGCGTTCTTCGCAGACGATGGCCAGGGTAGTCATGAGGTCGGCATCCACCGGGATGGCGGCGATGCGGGTGCGGGGCGTCATCACCTGGCTGACGGTGCGCTCGTGAAAGTCGAAGACATTTTCCAGGAAGGTCTGTTCGCTGGGGGCCAGCAGCCCTCCCTCGCCGCTCTCCTCGACGATGTAGGCCAGCTCCCGGCTGGTGGTGAGTTGGGTTTCGCCCCCGGCGTCGGAGGCCGCATCGCCCAGGCCCACCAGGGTCAACAGCCGATCCCCGATCCAGTTGAGCACCAGGGTCAGGGGCCGGAAAAGCACGTCGGCCCAGGCCATCAGCCAGGAGAGGCGCAGGGCCGTCTCGGCGGCCGACTGCAGGGCCAGGGATTTGGGCACCATCTCCCCCACCACCACGTGAAGGTAGGTCAGCAGGGCCACGGCCAGGATGGTGGCCAGGGTGTGGGCCACGGCCTGCCCCTGGCTCCCCTCCAGATGGAACCAGGTTTCCAGGGGGTGGACCAGCCATTCGGCCACGGTGTGCTCGCCGTACATGCCCAGCCCCAGGCTGGCAATGGTGATGCCCACCTGGGCAGTGGAGATGTAGCGGTTCAGGAGCTGGCGATCCTGCACCACGGCCAGCACCCGCCGGGCGGACTCGGAACCGGCCTCGGCCAGTTGGGCCACCCGGGTGGGCGGCACCGCGGCAATGGCAAACTCCGCCGCGACGAAAAAGCCGTTCACCACAATGAGCAGCAGAAGAATCCCGATGGGATACAAGAACTCGGTCATGGGCTCCTCAGGCGTTCTGGATCACGTCTTGCAGCCGGGCGGACTGTTCCGGGCTCAGGGGAAGGCTGACGGCCGCCACGCTGTTGCGGAACACCCGATCTACCCGCAGGGGCACCCCCTCCACTTCCACCACCTCCCCATGCCGGGGGATACGCCCCAGGGTGGCCAGCACCAGCCCACCGACGGTGGACACCCCCGAGACGGCGGGCAGTCGGATGCCCAGCAATGGGTACAGGTCGTTGAAGTCGTCCAGGAGCACGTCCCCCCGGATCCGCAGCCGCATGCCCTGGCTCCCCTCCGAGAGCAGCTCCAGGGGCGGATTTTCCACGTCGAACTCATCCTGGAACTCGCCGATGATCTCCTCCATCAGGTCCTCGAAGGTGATCATGCCGGCGGTGCCGCCGTACTCATCCACCACGATGGCCAGGTTGTGGTGGGCCCGCTGCATGCGCTGCATCACATCGTCCACCGGGGCAGTGTCTGGCACAAAGAGGACCGGGTGCATGATCTGGCGCACGTCGCACGGCTGCTCCCCGTCCTCCGGGTGCAAGGCTCGCTGGTAATGGACCTGGAGCAGATCCTTCAGGTGGACGATGCCCACAATGGCGTCGATGGTCCCTTCGTAGAGGGGCAGGCGGGAGTAGGGGGAATTGGCTAGCAGCTCGAAGAGTGCCTGGCAGTCCATGTCCACCGGCGCGGCCAACATGCGGTTGCGGGGGATCATCACCTTACGCGCGGTCAGGTCCCGGAGCTGGAGGGTATTCACCAGCAGCCGCCGTTCCTCTGCGTCCAACAGGCCGCCCGCGCTGCTCTCCTCCACCAGCATGAGGATTTCCTGGGGCGAATGGATGTGGGTGTGCTCGGCCACCGGCTCGGCCCCCAGCAGCCGCAGGATGAATTGCCCGCTGCCGTTGAAGACCCAGATCAGGGGTGCAAAGAGGCGCATGGACCAGCGCAGGGGCACCACTGTCCACAGGGCCAGCTGCTCCGGCATGCGCAGGGCCACGTTCTTGGGCAACAGCTCCCCCAGGACCACCTGAAGCAGGGTCAGCCCCAGGAGGATCACGGTGGCCGACAGAGACTGGACGGCCAGGCGCGCCCAGGAAGCGCCGGGGACCAGGCTGGACAGCCAGGGCGTCAGCAGCTCCGTCAGCCGGGCCTGGCCATAGTAGCCCAGGATCAGGCTGGAGAGGGTGATGCCCAGCTGGCAGGCGGCCACGTAGGTGTCCAGCATCGTGGGCGATTCCACGATGGCCAGCATGGTGGCTGCCAGGCGGCCTCGTCCGCTGGCCGGGCTCACATATTGGGCCAGGCGGGAACGCCGGGCGCTGACGGCCGAGAACTCGGCCGCCACGTACAGGGCGTTGATGGCAATCAATAAGATGAGGACTGCAACGGTAACCAGAATATCCATGGGCTAGTACAGTTTTGAACGTAAAGGCGCAAACGTGCAAAGGCGCGAGAGAGAGTAACCTGAATTAGCGTTCATCTGCGTGGGTCAGCGTTATCATTTGACCTTTGTTTATCATTTGACCTTTGTGAAGTACCTTTGTGCAGTAGAGCCTATTGGCGAATTTCTGCCGGGATTTACTCGCCGTCAGGGTTGGGTGGAGATCTCCACGGCCTGCACCTCGGTGACCGCGCTGCCCTGGGAGCCTTCGCTCTCAGCCCGCAGCTCAAAGGTCACCGTCTGGGTGCCGGCATCCGCGGGGACATCCACGACGAAGTGGATGTAGGCCGTATTGCCCGGGCCGACATTCACCAGGACCAGTCGGTCGCCGGCGCAGACGCCATCCAGCCGGCAGAAGCGGCTGGGCCAGGGCCCCGGCCGCATGAGCAGGGCCACCAGGTTGTCCATGGTGTCGCCCGTGTTGGTCACCAGCACCCCGATCTGGCAGGCGCTGCCGGTGTCGCAGGTGTGGCGGGTGCCGTCATCCACTGCCAGGGCTACCCCGTAACGGATCACCGGTGTGGGCGTGGCGGTGGGTACCGTGGGCGTCCAGGTGGGCGTGAGCTGGGGCTCTGGTGTGAAGGTGGGCGTGTCTGTGGGCGTGGGCGTGGGCGGCAACAGGCGCACCGTGGCCGTGTAGACCCGGGAGGAGCCATCGGGGAAGACCACCATCAGGTTGTAGTGGCCGTCCCGGTCCTTGATGCATTCTTCCTTGCGGCCATGGCCATCCACGCCCAGGTTTTCGTAGTAGACCGCGCGCACATTTTCCACATCCCAGGTGACGTAGGTGCACTTGCCCGGCGGCAGCTCCGTCTCCTCGGGCGCAAAGTGGACCACGGGCGGCCCCAGCACAGGGGTAGCCGTGGGGGACGGGGTGGGGCTGGGCAGATCGCCGGGCGTGGGTGTGTCGAAGGCAATGACCACGATGGGCGTGGGTCGGCGGGTAGGCACAGGCAACTGCACGTCCACCAGGGGCGTGGGCGATCCCGTCGGCGCGGCCAGGGCCGGATCCAGGGTCGGCGTGGGCGTCACCGCGGGCGGAAAGGCCGGGCCAGGATCGCCCGGCACGTTGCCGCCCTGGCCCAGGGTGGGCGGCACAGGCGGCAACGGGGAGGCAGCCGGGTTGGCGGGGGGCTCGCCGGTGGCGGTCACCACCAGGTAGATCTGGGGCAAGGCCTGGACCGGCCCGCTGGCCAGGGTGTCCACCCGGCCCGGCTCCGAGGGCAGCCGGAAGAGCTCCCCGGCCAGCAGATTGCTGTTCACCAGTTGCCAGCCCACATACGCGGCGAAGGCTCCCCCACAGAGCAGGCTGACGGCGAAGATCAGGGCCGCGCCCAGCCAGGTCCAGGGGCGGCCCTCCGGTTCTGCCTCCGGGTCCGGAAACAGGTCGGCATCCGCCAGGGGATCTGCCAGGTCGTCCCCGGCCGGGGCAAAGGGTTCGCCGGCCACGCCCGTTGCTTCTGCCGGGGCGGCCCGGCGGAAGCGGGGACAGTAGCGGTGCCCGCCGGAGAGGCAGAAGGTGGCCTGATCGGTCAGGAGGATGCTCTCCCCCGGGCCGGCGGCCAGGCAGCGGTTCTCGAAGCTGGGGTACTCCACCGGCAGGTCCGGCTCATCCCGCGCGTTCACGCTCCCCAGGTAGGGGCAGTGGCCTGCGGATGAATGGGGGGGAACCGAAGGACCCACAGATGCCATTGGGATCATGCCCCTTTATGGTGCAGGCACTGCTCCGCGAAGCGGAGGGCCTCTTCGGGGGTCGAAACTTCACCAGCCGCCCGGGCCTCCTGGATCTTTTCCAGCAGCCGGCCGATCTGGGGACCGGCCGGCAGGTTCAGATGGAGCATCAGGGTATGGCCGTCCACCAGGGGGCGCTGCATGAGCGCGGCCAGCCCGTCCTCGCCAAAGGCAAAGTCCAACAATTCGGCCACGTGGCGCAGGTAGGCGTCCCAGTCGGGCGGCGGATCCTGGGCGTAGGTGGCCAGGTAATCGGCCAGGGCCAGCATGAGGATGTCCACGCCCACCTCGCCTTCGCCCAGGCGGTTGCCCGTATCTCGAAAAAAGCGGTAGCGGGCTCGCCGGCTGATGGGGCGCCGGGCGAAGGAGGCGTGAAGGAGGTGGGGCCGCATGTGGTGGGCCACCACCTTTTGGGCCAGGGTGATCTCGGGCCGGCTGAAGCGCAGCCAGGTAAGCCGCTCCTCGACCATGGAGGCACTGACCTTGTCGTGCCCCAGGAAACGGTAGCGGCGGCTCCGGCTCCTGGGGTTGGGGGTGGCGTCGTCCGGCGCGGCGGCGGGCAACTCCTCCACCGTGCGGGTGGCGGGCTTGCCCACGTCGTGGAAAAGGGCATACCAGATGAGCCAGTCCCGGCGGGAGCGGCCTGTGCTGGGGTGGTGGGCAAAGTGCTGGCGCAGGTGAAAGCGCCAGGGGGCCAGGGTCTCCACCAGGAGGGGCCAGGCCCCACCGGCGGGCAGCTCGGCGGTGCCGGCGATCCAGGCCCGCAGGTGGGCCATGTGCGTCAGGGTGGCCAGGGTGTGGGCGTAGACATCCTGGTAGTGGGGATAGGACTGCTCCACCCCCTGGGTGGCCGCCACTTCGGGCAGCACGTGGCGCAGCAACCCCAGGCTCGCCAGATCGGCGACGGTGGTCGCGGGCCGGTCGAAGGTGAAGGCCTTCCACAGCTCATCCCGGATCCGCTCCGGGCTGGCCAGGCGGACGGTGCCGGCCAGGCGCTGGATCTGGACCCGGGTCTCCAAATCCAGGGTGAAGGCGAACTGGGCCATGAAGCGCACGGCCCGCACCAGGCGCACGGCATCCTCGGCCAGGCAGTAGGGGCTCACCCGGCGCAGGATCCCCCGGCGCAGGTCCGCCTGGCCGCCGCAGGGATCCAGCAGCTCCATCTGCATGCCCCCAGATGCCGGTTGGGTGATGGCCAGGGCCATGGCGTTGATGGTGAAGTCCCGGCTGCGGAGATCCTCCTCGATGTGCTCGCCCCGCATGCGGGCAATGTCACAGATCAGGGGTTCGCCCTGGGCCGCGGTGAAGACCAGCCGGGCAACGTCCCGGGCCTCATCCAGGGGATAGAAGGCCCAGCCCAGGCGGTCGGCCACGCGACGGGCCAGGGGCAGCACCGGCTGATCCAGGACCAAGTCCAGGTCTTTGAGATGATCGTGACGTTGCAGCAGCAGATCCCGGACCACGCCACCCACCACATAGACGGGCTGCACTTCCCGCAGCAGGGCGGCCAGCAGGGCCTGAAACGCCGGGTGTCTGGGATGCCATTCCATAGGCGGCTTCATTTCCAACGACCGACGGACATCGATGACTGTACTGTAAACGAGAACCAGGCTGGTGGCAAGGAGCCCAAATCCAGCCGTCCTGGCTTCACGCTTGTCCCGACCGGCTGCGGTACAGGGTCGCCAGCAGGACGCCGGCCAGTACTGCCAGCCCGCCCAACAGTTCCCGGGGACCGGGGAAGGTGCCGAAAAGCAGCAGCGACCAGAGCACCGTGGCCACAGGGCTGACCGTCAGGACGATGGCGTGGATGCTCATGGTCAGGCGGCGCAGGGCCAGGTAGTACAGGCTGCGGCTGATGGCCACGTCCACCGTGCCCGCCAGGAGCAGCAGCGGCCATGCCGCCGGCGACGCCGGCCAGGTGAAATCGCCCATGGCCACGGCAAAGAGCAGGAGAAAGGCGGTAGTGGCCAGGAGGCGGAAAAAGAAAAAGTTCAAGAAGTCGATGTGGCCTCCATAGCGTTTGACGATGGCCGTGTGCAGGGCGTACATGAACGTGGAGGCCACCACCACCAGGGAGCCCAGCTGGAAATAGGAGCCCGGCTGGAAGGTGATCAGGAAGACGCCGGCCACAGCCAGGAGCGCGCCCCCCATCTGCACGGCGTTCAGCCGCTCCCGCAGCCAGAGGAGACCGAACCCCAGGCTGAAGAGGGTGGACATTTTGCCCAGCATGGAGGCCGTGCCGGCGTCGATGTAGCGGACCGCGGTATAGGTCAGGACGGTGCTGGCGGCGATGAGGAAGCCGATGGCCACGAAAAAGCCCCAATGCTGGCCCAGGGACGACCAGCGTAGCTGGCGGCGGTGGGCGGCATACAGGCCCACTTCCAGGGCGCCCACCCCCATGACGAAGAGAGACGAGAGGGTGGGTGCAAAGTAGGGGAGCAGGGCCCGGGCAAAGACGAAATGGAGGCTATCCACCAGCAGGAGCAGGGCCAGGAGGGAGATGGCCTGGCCGTTGGGCGCAGCGTGGGCGGCGAGCTGGGATTTTTGCATGATCGGTGGAGGGGCCGTCAGCCAGCGCTACTGGAGCCGCTTCACCTGGCGCTTCATGTAGACCATGAGCGCGTGCAGCCCCCGCAGGCGCTGGGGGGTGATGGCCTCCTGCAGCCCCAACAGGAGGTAGACATCCTCCGGCGTGGCCAGCACTTCCTCCGGAGAGGTGCCGTTCAGCCCTTCGGCCAGCACCGCCGCGTAGCCCCGCACGGTGGGCGATTCCTGCGGGATGTCCAGATAAAAGTGGACGTGGCCGTCCTCCAGTTCCGTGTGGAGGAAGACGGGGGTCTGGCATTCATGGACCTGCTCCATGGCATCCCGCTGTTCGGCCAGGTGCGCCGGGAGCTCGGGCAGGTCCATGGCGTATTCCAGCAGATATTCCAACCGTTCCCGGGGCGTGACCTCGCGGAACTCCCGGATGATGGTCTGCAGGCTGGGCGGGCACTCGGCGATCTTGTCCTCGTAGGACATTTCGGTGGTCATGATTGAGTTGTCTCCTCTGCGTTTGTGCGGTGATACCCTTTTGACGTTATGGTAAATCAGAGGGCCCGCTGCGTCAAAATGGGAGGGGTGCGAGCCCGTGGAAGCCCGGCTCAGCGTTATGTCAATTGGGGCAAGATTTGACAGATTGAAAAAAGCAGGCTACCATGGGGCACCACGGCGGGGAGCAACCCGCCGGCCGGTTAACCGGCACCAGATCCCTGCACCCACCTCGTGCAGGCGTCGACGCCCTGTGGATCTTACCGTAACCTGATCGTACCCACCACACTTCTACCGACCTCGACAGCCTGTTGAGGCGGACATTCAGTCGCACCCGGGTTTAGCCCAGCAACCTTTTGTGGAGCTTGGGGATACACACGTGTGTGCAAGGCGTGTGCTTCGCCAGGTCCCACCCAGATGAAGGTCAATTCCACACACAGTTGAGTTATTTCACACACGGTTGAGTTGATGCCATGACCACTGCGTACGAACTGACTGCCCAGGAGGTGGCCCCCGAGTCTATCTTGCGCCGGTGGACCCAAGCTGTGGTCCACAATTACCTGGTGCGCAAGCTCCTCAAGACGCTATTCACCATCTTCGTGGTCACCACCCTGATCTTCTTCCTCATCCGCCTGCTGCCAGGAAACCCCATTGAGCAATATGTGAACCAGCTGGTGGTCCAGTACGGCATGCCCATCCACGAAGCGCGGGATCAGGCGGCTTCCCTCTTCGCCATCAACCTGGACCAGCCCCTTCACATTCAATATTTCAATTATCTGAAAAACCTGCTCCAGGGGAACCTGGGCAACTCCATCCTTTCGCCGGGCACCAGCGTAACCAGCATCATCCTGCGCTTCCTGCCCTGGACCATCTTTAGCGTGGGCACGGGCCTGATCTTGAGCTTCATCGTCGGCATCCTCCTGGGGCTGCTGATGGCCTACCGCCGGGAAAGCCTGTTGGACCACGTCCTGACGGTGCTGGCCTCCATCTTCAGCTCGGTGCCCAACTACCTGACCGGCATCATGCTGGTGGTGTGGCTGGGGGTCCAGTGGAAACTGCTGCCCATCGCCCAGATGCGGGGCTCCCTCTCCTCCGGCATGCAGCCCTCCTTCAGCTGGGCCTTCATCCAGGATGCCTTCTTCCACGCCGCGCTGCCCATCACCACCTACGTCCTGACCACCATCGGCGGCTGGATGCTGAGCATGAAGAGCAGCACCATCGGCGTGCTGGGCGAGGATTATGTGACGGTGGCCCGGGCCCGGGGCCTGCGGGACTGGCGCATCACCACCGCGTACGTGGGGCGCAACGCCGCGCTGCCCCTCTTCACCCAGTTGACCATCAGCATTGGCTTTGTGGTGGGTGGCTCTTTCCTCATCGAGCAAATTTTCCAGTATCAGGGCATCGGCGGCATCCTGGCCGCGAGCATCGCCCAGCGGGACTACACGGTGATGCAGGGTGTCTTCCTGGTCATCACCCTGTCGGTGGTCTTTGCCAACTTCTTCGCCGACATCCTCTACAGCTGGCTCGACCCCCGCATCAAACTGGGTCGGCAGGACTGACCCACAGGGACAAACCCACAGGGCGAACCGAAGGGTGAACCGAAACGGACGAACGGAAACGGACGAAAATCCATGCGCATCATCAGCAATCTGCTCCATTCCATCGGGACTTCCTTGCAGTTGCTCACGTACAACAAGGTGGGCTTCGTGGGCTTCCTCTGTGTGATTGCCATTGTGCTCATGTCGTACGTGGGCCCCTACTTTGTCCCCCTGGACACCAAGACCAAGGTGGATCAGATTTATCAGCCCCCTTCCTGGGAACATTGGCTGGGCACCGACCACCAGGGGCGTGACATCTTCTCCCAGATCGTAAACGGCGGCAAGGACGTGATCTACGTGGCCGCAGTGGCGGCGCTGCTCTCCACCTTCATCGCCGTCACCTTCGGCACCCTGAGCGGCTTCGTGGGTGGGTGGATCGACAGCGTCATCATGGCCTGTACCGACATCGTCCTCACCATTCCCCAGCTCCCCCTGCTGGCGGTGCTGGCCGCCTTCATCTCCCTGAACAACCTGACCTTCCTGGGCGTGTTGCTGGGGATGCTGGGGTGGCCGGCCCTGCTGCGGGCCGTGCGCTCCCAGGCCCTCTCCCTGAAGGAACGGGACTTTGTGGAGGCGGCCCGGGCCCTGGACTTGGGCACCTGGCACATCGTCTTCCGAGAGCTGGTGCCCAACATGATGACCTACATCGTCATCAGCTTCACCCTGGCCATGACCGGCGCGGTCTACGCCCAGGTGGGCCTGGTCTTCCTGGGGCTGGTGCCCATCTCCAGCAGCAATTGGGGGGTGATGATCAACCTGGCGTGGGTGCGGGGCGCCATCTTCTTCAAGGACAGCATCTGGTACATCATGTCGCCGGTCGTGGCCATCGCCCTCTTCCAGCTCTCGGTGATCACCATGACCCGCTCGCTGGAGCTGGTCTTCAACCCCCGCCTGCGTTCCAATGAATAAGCCCGGTTCACGCCGGCAGTATCGATCCAACATGTCAACCCAACCCATTTGAGCCATACCCATGAGCCTATCGACCACTGAGTTGCGAAAAGATCCCGGGCAGCTTCCAGGCGACGGCCAGAAGCCTGCCCTGAGCCTGCAGAACGTCCACGTTATCTACCGCACCCGCCGGGGCAAGGTGCAGGCCGTGCGGGGCGTCTCCCTGGACCTTCAGGCAGGTGAGAGCCTGGCCCTCATCGGCGAGAGCGGCTCCGGCAAGACCACCCTGGGCCTGGCCATCGTTCAGCTTCTGGTCTCCACGGCCCGGGTGGAGCCGGGCACCATCATCTACCGGCGGGGCGACCGGGAGGTGGACGTCCTCCAACTCAAGGGGGCCGCCCTGCGGGAATTCCGCTGGCGCGACTGCGCCATGGTCTTCCAGTCTGCCCTGAACGCGCTGAACCCGGTGTTGCGGGTGTGGGACCAGGTGTGGGACACGGCCAAGGCCCATGGCTGGAACGACCGCAAGGCCGTCCATGAGCGCTTCCTGGACCTGCTGCGCTTCGTCCAGCTGGATCCCCGCCGGGTGATCTACGCCTTTCCCCACGAGTTGAGCGGCGGCATGCGTCAGCGCGCCCTGCTGGCCATGGCCCTCCTCCTGGATCCCCAGATCCTGATCCTGGACGAGCCCACCACCGCGCTGGACATCCTGACCCAGCGCACCATCATCGACCTGTTGCGCCGCCTCAAGGAAGAACAGCACTTCACCATGATCTTCATCTCCCACGACCTGGCCATCGCCGCCGAGCTGGCCGACCGGGTGGCCACCATGTACGCCGGCCGGGTGGTGGAGGTGGGCGCGGTCAACGACATCTTCTACCGGCCCCGCCACCCCTACACCCTGGGCCTGATCCGGGCCGTGCCCACGGTCACCGGCGGCTTCGAAGAGCTGGCCTCCATCCCCGGCTCGCCGCCGGACTTGATCAACCTGCCCGGCGGCTGCAAGTTCCACCCCCGCTGTCCCTTCGCCACAGAACGCTGCCACCACGAGGAGCCCGACCTGGAGCCGGTTGGACCGGGCCACCAGGCCGCCTGCTGGCACTGGACAGAAGTGGAAAAGGAGCTGGCCCGCAATCCCCTCCATCGGGGTGTCCCCCTGCAGGCCACCCAGGCCTCTGCCCAGGAAAGCCGGGAGGTGCAGTCATGACCCCGCCCCTCATCGAGCTACGCAACGTCACCAAACGATTTGGCCGTGGCGCGGAACAGGTGACGGCCGTGGACAACATCTCCCTGCGCATCGAACATGGCGAAACGGTCTGCCTGGTGGGGGAGAGCGGCTGTGGCAAAAGCACCACCGGCCGCATGATGGCCGGCCTCCTCCCGGTCTCCAGCGGCCAGATCCTGTTCCGGGGTGAGAACATCAACAGCCTGGACACCGAGCGCTACCGGGCGTTCCGTCGGGCCGTGCAGATCATCCACCAGGACCCGTACGCCTCCCTGAACCCCACCCAGACGGTGCGCCAGATGCTGGTGACGCCCCTCCTGCGCCATGGCAAGGCCCGGGACCGCAGCGGGGCTGAGCGGCGGGCCCTGGAGCTGCTGGAGGTGGTGGACCTGACCCCAGCCCGGGACTTCCTGGACAAGTATCCCCACCAGCTCAGCGGTGGCCAGCGCCAGCGGGTCTCGGTGGCCCGGGCCCTGACGGTGGAGCCCACCTTCATCGTGGCCGACGAAGCCGTCTCCATGGTGGATGTCTCCATTCGGGTCAGCCTGTTGAACATGCTCTCCCGCCTGAAACAGGAGTTTGACGTCACCTTCCTCTTCATCACCCATGACCTGGCCCTGGCCAAATACTTTGCCTGGCAGGGACGCATCGTGGTGATGTACCTGGGCCGCATCGTGGAGGAAGGACCCACGCCCCGGATCATCACCGACCCGCGGCACCCCTACACCCAGGCCCTGCTGGCCGCGGTGCCGGAAGCTGATCCAGAGCTGACCCACCGCAAACGGCAGATTCAGCTGCGCAGCGCGGAGATCCCCAGCCTGCTGGCCCTGCCCCCGGGCTGCACCTTCCACCCCCGCTGTCCCTACGCCGTGCCCGGGGAGTGCGACGTCCACGTGCCAGAGCTGGAGCCCATTCCCGAAGGTGGCAGCGTGGCCTGCCCCATCCGCAAAGGGGAGCCGATCCAGTTGATTGAGGTTTAACAGGAGGGCCCTGTTCCCATGCATCCCCAGATCGGCCGTGCCGGTTTTCACATCGGGTTCTACGTGGTGTTCGTCTCGGGCGGCCTGCTCTTCTTCCTGGAGCGGGGCAGCGCCGAGTTCGTCATCACGTCGTTCACCTTCATCCTTGGGCTGGCCTTCCTGGCGGCCATCGCCGTGGCCGTCCGCCTGGGCCAGCGCAAGCTATGAAGATAGCGTCCATCCCGTTTTGATGCTGTTCCATTCACACAAGAACCAGGAGGTACATCCATGAAACGACCCGTCTGGCTTCTATTGACCCTGATCCTGGCCCTGGCCTTGGGCGCCTGTGCCACACCGGCCGCGCCTGCGCCCGAGGGTGCGCCGGCGGCCCAGGAGGGGGCAGCCCCGGCCCAGGAAGGGGCCCAGGCCGGCACCGGCGGCGTGGCCGAAATCCATGTGGCCTGGCCCTACGCGGTGCCCCCCAATGGCCACTTCAACACCTGGGTCACCAACGGCATGACCCTGGGCATCTACCAGAGCCTGATGGAACCCCCGCTGTTCATGTACATGTGGGCCGACGGCAGCTGGATGCCCCTGGCCGGCACCGAGTGGCAATGGTTGGACGACACCACCCTCCAGGTGAAGCTGCCCGAAGGCGCCCAGTGGAGCGACGGCACCCCCTACACCTCCCAGGACGTGGTGAACACCTTCCTGGTCTCCCGCCTGCTCAACCAGGCCGTCTGGCGTTTCATCAACGACGTCACCGCGGTGGATGACACCACGGTCAACTTCACCCTCAACGAACCCTCCTCCACCGTGCCCCGGCGCATCCTGCGGGAGACCTACATCCGGGCTTCTTCGGTCTACGGCGAGTGGGCGGAGCGGGTGCAGGAGCTGGTGGACGCGGGCAAGACCCCGGACGACGAGGAGTGGAAGAGCCTGCTCCAGGAGTTCAACGAGTTCCGGCCCGACGACATGGTGGTGCTCGGCCCGTACAAGATCGACAAATCCAGCATCACCGAGTCCCAGATGATCCTGAATAAGGTGGAAACCTCCTTCATGGCGGACTGGGTGCACTTCGACCGCATCGTGAACTACAACGGCGAGACACCCACCATCACGCCCCTGGTCCTGGCCAAAGAGGTGGACTACGCCACCCATGGCTTCCCGCCGGCCACCGAGCGCCAGTTCATCGAGGAAGGGATCCGCATCATCCGCGCGCCCCTCTACTCTGGGCCGGCCCTCTACTTCAACCACAAGATCCACCCCTTTGAGCTCAAGGAATTCCGTCAGGCTCTGGCCTATGCCATCGACCGGGACGAGAACGGCTTCGTCTCCCTGGCCGAGTCCGGCCGCCGCCAGGTCTACATGAGCGGCATCTCCGACAACCTGCTGCCCAACTGGGTGGCACCAGAGGCCATCGAGCAGCTCAACCACTACGACTTCGACCGGGAGAAGGCCGAGCAGATCCTGACCGACCTGGGCTTCACCCGGGACAGCGACGGCGTCTGGCTGGATGACACGGGCGCACGCATGGAGTTCGAGCTGACCGCGCCGGCGGAATTCGCCGACTGGTCCGCCGCGGCGGAGAATCTGGCCGAACAGCTCACCGCCTTCGGCATCAAGACCACCTTCCGGGGCGTCAACTTCCAGCAGCACCCGGTGGACGTGGATCAGGGCAACTTCCAGCTGGCCATCCGCGGCTGGGGCGCGGGCAACCCCCACCCCCACTTCGCCTACAACTTCAACTTCCGCACCCACAACCAGCAGCTGGGCGGTGAAGGCAACCCGGATCTGCCGGGCATGTACTTCAACCTGCAGCAGAACACCGACGTAGCCGGGGAGCTGGACCTGGGCGCGCTGACCGACGCCGCGGGCTCGGGCAATGATGTGGAGCAGCAGAAGGCCGACATCACCACCCTGGCCCTGGCCTACAACGAACTGCTGCCCCAGATCCCCCTGTGGGAGCGCTACGGCAACAACCCGGTGCCCAGCGTCCGGGTCACGGGCTGGCCAGAGGACGGCGACCCCGTCTACCTGAACGGCCCCTATGCGGATCCGTTCACCACGGTGCTCATCCTCAACGGCACCCTCCGGCCGGCCCAGTAGGCCATCGGCCGGATCCTGCAGGGGACATTCCCCCTCCACCTTTGCCCGGTGATAGCAGGGCCGTACGGTAGGGGCGGGTTCAGAACCCGCCCCTACTTTCCTTTCTGATTCCAGGCTCTGGGGTGCGTTCCAAATTTCAGCAGTTCACGATTTCGACGCGGAGTCGGCATCCTCAGATGCCGACCCAGGCGGGACAGCGCCGTATCTGAGGATGCTCACTCCACAAATGGGCAACAATCGTGAAATTAACAAAAGCCTGGGGATGAATCCCCAGGCTCCGTGTCAACAAACCTGCTGAAGCAGGTTGGCACGCGCCGGCTGAACCGGCTTCCAGCCGGTTTGGTCCCCGCCAGGCGCAGATTTCAATCTGTGCCTACTACCAATTTGAGACACACCCGGCCCTGCCGCCAATTGCACCAGGATTTCAATCCGGCTACAATATCACCCATTACCACCCTTCATTCCAGGGCCGGCTGTCAACGGGTCGGCCCTGGCGAGCTGATCGGCAGCGTCCATGAACAACTTCCGTCTCCTGACTGCCGTGGGCGGCCTGGCCTACGTGGCCGTCGGCATGAGCTCACCACTGGTCACGCTCTACCTGGAGTCCCTCGGCGCCGACTACGCCCACATTTCCCTGATCCTGACCAGCTTCGTGGTCATGCTCCTGGTGGGCAACGCCCTCTGGGGGCGAATCTCCGATCGCCTGGGCCGGCGCAAGCCTCTGCTGGTGGGCGGGTTGGCCGGCCTGAGCCTGGCCTATACCCTCCTCAGCCAGGCGCCCAGTGTTCAATGGGCCTGGGGGACCCGGCTGCTGGAGGGCCTTTTCATGGCCGCCTACACCACCCTCAGCCTGGCCATCATGGGCGACCTGCTGGAGGGGCAGGGCACAGCCGGCCGCAACCGGAAAGGGCGGGCCATGGGCATCTACCGGGGCATCGGCTCCTTCTGCTTTGCCCTGGGCGCCATGGCCGGCGGGCGACTGGCCGATGCCTACTCCCTGCCGGTCACCTTCGTCGGCTGCGCCCTGCTCTACGGCCTGGCCGCCGGCACAGCCCTCTTTCTGCAGGAGGAAGCCCGGGGCAGGGATGTCCAGCCGACGCCCCGGCCCCAGGCGCAGCCCGTGCCTTCCCCTGGGTGGACCCGGGTCAGGGCCCTGCCCTACGCCTTCCTGGCCGGCGTCCTCTGCTGGACCGCCGCCCACGCCATGTCCGCGTCCATGTGGCCCAACTACATGGCCAGCCTGGGCTACAGCAAAACCGCCCTGAGCAGCCTCTGGGCCCTGGCCGCGCTGGTGGAGATGCCGGCCATGTACGCGGCCGGCGCCCTCTCCGACTTGACCGGGCGGGCCACCCTGCTGGCCGCAGGCGGCTTCGGCATCGCGCTGGTCAACCTGGGCTACATCACCGTGGCCCACCTCTTCCCCGCCCTGTTGGGCGTGCAGGTGCTGCGGGGCTTCGGCTTCGGCAGCTACACGGCCAGCGCCATGACCTTCACCGCCGAGGCCGGGGAGCAGCGCACCCGGGGCAGCAACAGCGGGCTCTTTTTCAGCGCCGCCAGCGCCGGTCAGCTCCTGGGCATGTTCCTGGGCGGCACCCTGGCCCAGTTCTGGGGCTTCGCCACCATGTACAGCGTCTGCGTGGCCCTGGCCCTGGCCAGCACCGTCTGTTTTCTCTGGCTTCGGGCCCATACCCCCCGCCCCAGCCAGGTGCCCAGCGGGGCCTGAAGGCAATCCATTCTTCGTGCCTTTGCGCCTTTGCGTTCAAAAACACCCTTTTTGCAGGAGAGTCATCGGCAAATTTCTGCCGGGATTTACCAGGATGGAATCGAACCATGACATTGAAACGTGTGGGGCTGGTGGGAACGGGCGCCATCGCCCGCCACCATGCCCGCCAATGGCAGAAACTGCCGGTCACCCTGGCCGGCTACTACGACGTCCGCCCCGAAGCGGCCCAGGCTTTCTGCGACCAGTTCGGCGGCCGGGCCTACCCCAGCCTGGATGCCCTGCTGGCCGACGTGGATGTGGTGGACATCTGCACGCCCGCTGTGGCCCACAAAGAGTGCGTCCTGGCTGCGGCCCGGGCCGGCGTGCCCATGGTCTGTGAAAAACCCCTGGCCCGACACCTGCAGGACGCCCGGGAGATGGTAGAGGCCTGCGACCGGGCCCGGGTCCCCCTGTTCGTGGCCCACGTGGTGCGCTTCTTCCCCCAGTTTGCCCGGGCCCATGAGCTGGTGGAGTCCGGCCTCATCGGCCGACCCGGCGTGGTGCGCACCATCCGGGCAGGCAGTTTTCCCCGCTTCGGCGGCAGTGAATCGGGCAAGATCTACGGCAACTTCGCTCTGAGCGGCGGCGTGATCCTGGATGTCTGCATCCACGACATCGATTTCCAGCGCTGGTGTTGCGGCGAGGTGGAGCGGGTCTTCGCCCGGGGGCTCACCTTTGCCGGCCACCCGGAACGGGATCACGCGCTGCTGACCCTGCGCTTCGCCAGCGGGGCCATCGGCCACATCGAGGGAAGCTGGGCCCACCCACCGGGCCAGTTCCGCACCCGGCTGGAACTGGCCGGCGACCGGGGGCTGATCGAGTGGGACTCCACCCAGCCCCAGCCCGTCCAGGCGGCCCAACTGGATGAGAACGGCACCGTCCACCGCACCACAGCCAGCCCCCTGGCGCCCGAGGACGACCCCTACTGCGCCGAGCTGGCCCATTTCCTCCACTGCCTGGAAACGGGAGAGCCGTTCCGGGTCTCGCCCCACGACGCGCTCATGGCCGTCCAGATTGCCCTGGCCGCCATTGCCTCCCTGCGCCGGGGCGAGCCGGTGGAGGTGGCCACTTTCCAGGAGGATGCCCCATGAACGGCCCAACCCTGCGCATCGGCATGATGAGCTTCGCCCATGGCCACGCCAACAGCTACGCCGCCTGCCTGCAGCAGGTGCCGGGCGTGACCCTGGCCGGCATCTACGACACCGAGCCCCAGCGGGGCCAGGACGCGGCCCGGCGCCTGGACGTGCCCTTCTACGCCACCGCGGACGAGCTCCTGGACCAGGGGTTGGACGGGGTGATCGTCTGCTCGGAAAATGCCAACCATCGTCCCATGGTGGAGGCCGCCGCGGGCCGGGTGGGCCACATCCTGTGCGAGAAGCCCATTGCCACCACCCTGGCCGACGCCCAGGCCATGATCGACCGGTGCCAGGCTACCGGCACCGCCCTCCAGATCGCGTTTCCCGTGCGCTTCGCCCCGCCTGCCCAACATCTACGGGAGGTCCTGCGCCGGGGCGAACTGGGCCAGGTCTACAGCGTCCAGTGCACCAACCATGGACGTATGCCCGGCGGCTGGTTCACCGACCCCGCCCTGGCTGGCGGCGGCGCAGTCATCGACCATACCGTCCACGTCATCGACCTGCTGCGCTGGTTCTGGGAGACAGAGGTGGTGGAGGTTTACGCTGAGGTGGGCCGGGGGCTGCTCCACCCGGAGCTGGCCATCGACGACGCCGGCCTCCTCTCCTTCACCCTGGCCAACGGCGTCTACGGTACCCTGGACACCAGCTGGTCCCGCCCCCCAAGCTACCCCACCTGGGGCGATGTCAAAATCGAAGTGGTGGCCGAGAAAGGGGCGCTGGTGGTGGACGTCTTCCAGCAAGTCCTCGCGGTCAGTTCAGAGCAGTGGGGCCAGACCCGCTGGATCCCCTGGGGCAGCAACATGGACCTGGGCCTGATTCAGGACTTCGTGGCCTGCATCCGGGAAGGCCGGCCGCCCTCCATCACCGGCCACGACGGCCGCCAGGCGCTGGAGGTGGCCCTGGCCGCCTACCACTCGGCGGAGCTGGGGCGACCGGTGCGGCTGCCCCTGGCAGCAGAGGCCACCTGACACCTGGCGGTGTAAACAGAGCAACGGGTGCGTGGTGCGTGAACCCGCATGCGTACCACGCACCACGCATAAAGCATGATCCATGAGGAGCGACCCATGAACAATGACTTACCCCTTGCCCGCCCCGCCCTTCGTCTGGGCACCTCCACCTACTCCTACTGGCATTTCAAGCCGCCCCGCACGCCCATCGAAACGGTGCTGGAAGAGGCCCACAAGCTGGGGCTGGCCGGCGTGGAGATCCTCCACCGCCAGATGGAGAGCGAAGAGAACAGCTACCTCCAGCGGCTGAAACGGCTGGCCTTCCAGCTGGGGCTGGACCTCTACAACCTGAGCATCCACCAGGACTTTGTCTGGGCCGAAGCCGAAGAGCGGGAGAAGCAAATTGCCCACACCCTCCACTGTATCGACCTGGCCCACGAGCTGGGCATCCCCTCCATCCGGGTCAACTCCGGGGGCTGGCGCAAGGGCGGCTCCTTTGACGAGCTGATCCAGGCCAAAGGCTGGGTGGATCCCTGGCCTGGCTACACGAAGGAGGACGGCTTCCGCTGGTGCATGGACGCCATCGCCGCCTGCCTCCCCCACGCCGAACGCCAGGGCGTGATGCTCCTGCTGGAAAACCACTGGGGCCTCACCACCTTCGCCGACGACATGGCCCACATCCTGGAGACGGTCAACTCCCCCTGGCTCAAGGCCATCCTGGATATGGGTAACTTCTACTTCGAGCCCGACATGTACGCCGCCATGGCCCGCATCGCCCCCCACGTCTGGCTGGCCCACGCCAAAACCTACTTCGGCGGCGGCACCTGGTACACCCTGGAGCTGGACTACGCCCGGGTCTTCCGCATCCTGCTGGACGCAGGCTTCCAGGGCTATGTCTCCATCGAGATGGAAGGGGCCGAGCCGGCCGAAACGGCCATGCCCAAGTCCGTGGCCATGCTCCAGCAGGCCTGGCAAGAGGCCGTGGCCTCCCCTGAAGAGGGTTGAGCAGGATGACAGGAAGGAGCGAAACCCCATGACGCAACCCCTGGAACTGGTTCTCATCGGCGCGGGGCAGCGGGGCGCATATGCCTACGCCTCCTACGCCCTGGCCCACCCGGAGGAAGTTCGCTTCGTCGCTGTGGCCGAGCCGGATCCCATCCGCCGCCGGCGCTTTGCCGAAGAACACGACCTGGACGACAGCCGCTGTTTCGCCAGCTGGGAGGAACTCATAGCCGCCGGCCAGTTGGGCCAGGGCGCGCTGGTCACCACCCAGGACCAGCTCCACGTGGAGCCCGCGGTGGCCGCCATGGAAGCTGGCTACCACGTCCTCCTGGAGAAGCCCATGGCCCACACCCTGGAAGGCTGCGTGCGCCTGGTGCAGACGGCCGAACGCACCGGCCGCATCCTCCAGATCTGCCATGTCCTGCGCTATTCCCCCTTCTGGCGCAAGCTTCATCAGATCTTGGAGGAAGGCCGCCTGGGGGAGATCATCACCGTGGAGCACCGGGAAAACGTGGCCTACTGGCACATGGCCCACAGCTTCGTGCGGGGCAACTGGCGCAACGAAGCCCTCTCCAGCCCCATGATCCTGGCCAAGTGCTGCCACGACCTGGACCTGCTCTTCTGGAACCTGGGCCGCTGCAAGCGGCTGAGCTCCGTGGGCTCCCTGCTCCACTTCCGGGCCGACCAGGTGGGCCCCGAGATCCCGAACCGCTGCACCGACGGCTGCCCCATCGAGCCGGAGTGTCCCTTCTCCGCCCCGGGCATCTACCTGGAATACCGCCCCTTCCGCCGGCTGGTGGAGCGGGCGGCGGAACGGGGCATCGACCTGGAGCGCCCCAACGTCTGGCCCTTCACCGTCCTCAGCCACGACCTGAGTCGGGAGGGCCGGCTGCGGGCCCTGCAGACCGGCCCCTACGGCCGCTGCGTCTACCGCTGTGACAACGACGTGGTGGACCACCAGGTGGTGACCATGGAGCTGGAGAGCGGCGCCTCGGCTGTCCTGGTCATGCACGGCCACTCCCACGAGGAGCACCGCTCCATGCGCTACGACGGGACCCGGGCCACCCTGCGGGCCCGTTTCGGCGACCCCTCGGAGATCACCATCCACCACCACGCCAGCGGCCGGGTGGAAGAGGTATCCCTGGAGGAGGGGGGCGGCGGCCACGGCGGCGGCGACCACGGGGTGATGGCCAACTTCGTGCAGGTGCTCCGGGGGCAGGCCGAGCCCCTGACCAGCGCCCGGGCTTCCCTGGAAAGCCACCTGATGGCTTTCGCCGCGGAAGCAGCCCGGCGCCAGAACCGCATCATCGAGATGGACGAATTTCGAGCCCAGGCGGAGGCCCTGGCCCAACAGGAAGGGGCGTCGCCATGACCACCGCAACGACCACCGTAGCCGAATTTCTGGTCGCCTGCCTGCACGACGCGGGGGTCCGCACCGTCCACGGGCTGCCGGGCGGCGAGGTGGTGGAGATCCTGGACGCGCTGCGCCGCCGGGGCATGGACTTCGTCCTTACCCACCACGAATCGTCCGCCGTCTTCATGGCCGACGCCCAGGCCCGGCTCACCGGCGTGCCCGGCGTGGCCCTGACCACCCTGGGCCCGGGCGCCACCAACGCGGCCATGGGCGTGGCCCACGCCTACCTGGACCGAGCGCCGGTGTTGCTCATCACCGCCCAGAAGCCGGATAGCCTCCTGCCCGGCTACACCCACCAGGTGGTCGACCTGCAGGCCTTCTTTGCGCCCATCACCAAGGGCACCTTCAAGGTCAACCGGGAGAACGCGGGCCAGGTGATCCCCCAGGCCCTGGCCCTCCTGCAACAGGGCCGCCCGGGCCCGGTCCACCTGCAGGTCTCCAACGAAGACGCGGGCCAGTCCTTGGCATCCCCCCCCATGTCCACAGCCCGGCCGACGGCCAGGGTGGCGCCGGCGGGAGACACGCTGGCCCAGGCCCGCTCCCTGCTGGCCCAGGCCCGACGCCCACTCATCGTGGCCGGGCTGGGCCTGGAGCCGGAAGCCCCCTACGATCCGCTGCGGGAGCTGGCCGAAGCCCTCCAGGCCCCGGTGATCGCCACGCCCAAGGCCAAGGGTTGCCTGCCCGACGACCACCCCCTGGCCGGCGGGGTCATCGGCCTGACCCGCACCGACCCGGCCTATGCGCTGGTGGACGAGGCAGATTGCATTGTGGCCGTGGGCTTCGATGTGGTGGAGCTGGTCAAGCCGTGGGAACAGCCCGCGCCCCTGATCTGGCTGGCGCCGTGGCCCAACCAGGACCCGACCCTTCCCGCGGCGGTGGAGTACGTGGGGCCCCTGGCCCCTGCCCTGCAACAGCTCGCCGACGGCCTCTATCAGCCGGATTCAGCCTGGGGCGCAAGACGGGTGGCGGCCTTCCGCACGGTGGCGCAGGAAGCGCTGACGCCCCGGGGAAAGGCCCGGGGAGAGCGGCTTCTGCCCCAGGCCGTGTTGCAACGGCTGCGGGCCCACGCCGCCCGGGACACCCTGATGGTGGTGGATGTGGGCTCCCACAAGATCTACAGCTCCCTGGCCTGGCCCACCCTGGCCCCCAACCGCTTCCTGCTCTCCAACGGCCTCTCCAGCATGAGCTATGCCCTGCCCGCGGCCATCGCCGGCAGCCAGGCCCTGGGCGGCGCGCCGGTGCTCTGTCTGACGGGCGACGCGGGCCTGGCCATGGCCCTGGGGGAGCTGGGCGTGCTGGCGCAGCGCCGTCTGCCGGTGATCGTGGTGGTCCTCAATGACGGCGCCATCGACCTGATCCGCTCCCACCAGGTGCGGGCCGGCAAGCCTGTCTTCGGCACCGAGTTCACCAGCCCCCACTTCGCCCAGATCGGGGCTGCCTACGGCCTGCGGGCCAGCCGGGTCCACCACGAGGCGGAGCTGGATCGGGCCCTGGCCCAGGCCTTCCAGGAGCCGGCGCCCACCCTGATCGAGGTGATGCTGGACCCGGTCACCTACCCCACCACGCCGCCCGCCTTGCGGGGCGCAGCGGGTTGACGGACCGGTCTCCAGTTTCATGGATACAGATAGCTCTGCTGCAAAAAGGTCAAATGAGGACGCTGATATGTCTCGGTAACAATCGACAAAACGGCACCTCTGATCCTTGAGAACCGAATAACACTTCCTGAACGGCGTGCGGGGCGACCGCGCAAAGCTGGCTAGTTGCTCCGGCCGCTTCCT